>JBGSWB010000097.1:0-14909 GCA_041752675.1 Sideroxydans sp.
GCTAGTAATGACCCTATCCATATCTACATTCAGGTGCGTCTTGTCGGAAACGGCCCACGCATAACCAAGTCCTCTTTGCATCCCGTTGTAATCTCGCTCGCTGATGAGCGGATGTTGCCGCTTGATGTTCTCCAAGTGCCCACTCAGCACGGATTTTGCGGTTAACAACCATGTGACCTGCATCACCTGTTGCCTTTCCGCATATCCCGCATCCAACATCGTCAGGTAGTTCGGACTCACCCCTACGTAGGTACCTTCTATCTTTCGCGACAGTAGCGAGATCGAACTCCTGTCAGTCGGCTGATATTTGAAGCCCGCCTCGCTGGTCTTGTTGCGATAGTTCAAATTATTCGCGGTCGTTAAACTGCTGGCTGATTCACTGTCCGAAAGACCGAACACTAGATGCCAATCGCTTTCGAACCACCAATCCGCGCTGAAGCTGCGGCCGTCCGTAGTCTTCAGACTGCGCGTATTGGTACGCACATCTGCAAAGTCATTCAAAGTCTGGGAATGGTCAGCGCTCAGCGTCCCGTTCAGCTTCGAACCTAGACTCCATTTCCATGCGGCCTTATAGATCGTGCTATTGAAATCAAGATAAGAGAACGTGTCATATTTGTTATTCGTCACATTCGCGTCAAGCGACCATGATTGGTTCGCATACTTCTTATCGATGTTGATCCCCATCATGACTTTTCGCGTGTAATCCGACTTGTCCGGCGATCCTATCAATAATTGTGTATTCGCATTAGCAGGCAGTCGGAAGACATTGTTGTCGTGATTGATGCTCGCGTTCGCCGTAAAATTGAGCGTATCGAATTGGTCCGCAAAGGAAGTGTTGGCACCTACCATGAAAAACAGCAATCCTATCCTTCTCGCCATAACTCTCATCAATCTACCTCTTTTCAACCCTCGACGACCTCTCAGCTATTACTTGCAATAGCACAATCGTTCAGTTTGGCAGGCTTTCATGAATGATTGATGAAATCGACTAGCTGGATTGGGAAACATGGGCGCCTCCTTCAGTTGCCACCGCCATGCGATTTGAGCACGCCACGAAACTCGCCGATAACAACTCTAGACACACCAGAACTGTGGAAAGGTGTGAGATGCCCTCTCAACCAACAATTGCTCACTAACTGCTGGCCTGGACAAGATTCCTACAAAACAGAAATCTAGGGCTGACACCCTAAGTCACCAGCATCGCTTTTCGCACCTCGCAACATTGGCCTAGGTGAAATGGTGGAAATCTGCGGCTAACCATCAACATCCTTCATACAACTGTCACTTTCATTTCGTACAGTTCTCACCCCGTTGTCATTTTGTGCAGCGCTCAATGACTTTATGTGCCGACAATTTATTATGAATCACCTGTCCTGCAAAAGTGACGGTGTTCCATCGTTATGATGAATACAAAATTTCTGCACTTGACTTCCAGACCGGATTCAGTGAGCCCCGCTGTTCAGCAATTAACTAAATTCTTGCCTCCCGTATATGAGACCACCACATGCCAAGAAGTGCTCAACTACTTTCTAACTGATGCAAAGCTCTATGCATTGCCTGTTGTAAACGATAACAATGCTCCTGTAGGGCTAATCGACAGACATGTTTTCGTCGAATACTTCACAAGGCAGTTCGTTCCAGAGGTTCATGGCAAAAAATCAGTGCTCCATTTTTTGCAAAAAGGCTTTGAGGTATCTCCTTTAGGTCCACCCATCATCGTCGACCATGCCACTTGCATTGACGATGTGGCACAAATCATCATCGGCGCAGGCATGCAACACATGGTCACTGGATTCATTGTAACGGGAGAGGGTGAGTACCTCGGAGTTGCCAACGGCCATGATCTACTCAACGAGATCACCCTGCGCAAACAATCAGACCTTTACTTCTTGGCCCACTTCGATCATTTGACTGGATTGCCCAACCGAATGTTGTTTGGTGATCGATTGATGCAAGCCTGCCGTGATGCCACACGTAACGATGCTTTGGTCGGACTGATGTTCGTTGATGTCGATCGCTTCAAACAAGTCAATGATTCTTTTGGTCACGGCTTTGGCGACGTACTTCTGAAGGCCGTTGCAGTGCGCCTGAAAAATTCAGCCCGCGAATCCGATACCGTTGCACGCCTAGGCGGAGATGAATTTGCCATTCTTATGGACAATCTGAATGGTGCAGATGACACGAAGGTCATCGCGCAGAGAATCGTCGACTCAATGCAGGAGCCTTTGCAAATTTTGGGGCACACACTTTCGATATCCGTCAGCATCGGGATCACGATTTTCCCGACTGACGACACTGATGTCACCGTTTTGCTAACCAAAGCAGATACAGCCATGTACGATGCAAAATCAAATGGGCGAAATGGATATCGCAGTTATACACCCAACCTTTCCATGTATGACCCTGATCAGTTATCACTAGAAACTGAACTCAGAAGTGCCATGAAAAACAATGAATTCGTGCTTCACTACCAGCCTAAAATCCAGCTTAATTCTGGCGAGGTGACTGGAGTGGAAGCATTGATCAGATGGCAACACCCAACTCGCGGCTTATTATCACCTGTTCATTTCATTCCACTTGCCGAGGAAAGCGGTTTGATTGTGGAGATTGGTTACTGGGTCTTACGGCAGGCATGCATCCAACATTGCCAATGGAATGATGCCGGCTTACCTCACATCAATGTCGCAATCAACATCTCAGCCATTCAATTTAGTAAAGGGGGATTCCTCGACACAGTCAGGTCAGTCATTGCTGAAACAGGGATCAATCCACGCTACATTGAGATTGAATTAACGGAAAGCATGTTGATGCAGAATGCCACAGGTATCCTCGAAATCCTAAACGATCTTAAAAAGCTAGGAGTAAGGTTGTCCATCAATGATTTTGGTACTGGTTATTCCAACTTGAACTATCTCAAAAAATTCCCCATCGACTGCCTCAAGATCGACCAATCCTTCATTCGAGATATCGATACAACGCCCGTCAATGAATCTATCGTGCGCGCGATAGTGGCTATAGCAAATAGTATGTCTATGGAAACTATCGCCGAAGGTACTGAAAGCGAATCAGAACTGGATGTTGTCAAACGTTGTTTATGTGACGGCGCGCAAGGATTCCATTACGCCAAGCCACTCACACCTGATGATTTATCCAATTGGTTAAAAAATCCAGAACGCACCGCGCTACCACACCAAACTACAGCCTAAACACCAAAATTCTGGCGGTGCCGAACAGCGCTTTGTCCACCTCGCGGCCAGGAAGAATGTCAAACTCATCCTCCACATCGTCATACGACAAAGCGACTGATGCGGTCATAAGCTAAAGAAAAAGACCTGCAAGTGATTGCAGGTCTTTTTTATTGGTGCCGCCTATCGGATTCGAACTGATGACCTACCGCTTACAAGGCGGTTGCTCTACCAACTGAGCTAAGGCGGCGGTGAAACATGAAACTGGTGGGTCGGGCGAGATTCGAACTCGCGACCAACGGATTAAAAGTCCGCTGCTCTACCGACTGAGCTACCGACCCCATCCTAAAAGGAGCGCGCATTATACGGGTTTGACCTCGACTGTCAAACGAATCACACCCCGTGATAGCGCGTGGAATCAGGCACTCCAGCGGAAGTGAATCCTTCACTGCGCAAACGGCACGAATCGCAACGCCCACAGGCTCTTCCTTCTGCATCGGCTTGATAGCAAGATACCGTGATCGTGTAGTCCACACCTAAACGAACACCCTGCTGAATGATCTGCGCCTTGCTCAAATGCAACAGCGGCGCATGTAAAGTGAGCGGCTTACCTTCCACGGCGAATTTTGTCGCCAGATTCGCCATGTGTTCAAACGATTCGACATACTCAGGGCGGCAATCGGGATAGCCGGAATAATCGACAGCGTTCACACCAAAGAAGATGTCTTGCGCTTTCAACACCTCCGCCCATGCCAGTGCGAGTGAAAGCATGATGGTGTTACGCGCAGGGACATAGGTTGATGGAATACCTGTGCTGGCATGCTCTGGAACGGCGATCTTGTTGTCCGTAAGAGATGAGCCACCGAATGCCGTGAGGTCGATGTTGATGACACGATGCTCGCGCGCACCGATAACGCTGGCGACACGTTGTGCAGCCGCCAATTCGGCATGATGGCGTTGACCGTAATCCACGCTCAATGCGTAGCACTCGAACCCTTGCTCACGCGCCATTGCGAGCACGGTCGCCGAATCCAAACCACCCGACAATAGAACGACTGCTCTTTTCATACTTAGTGTCCTGCCTCGTTTCCCCACAATATTTTGTGTAGTTGAACCTGCAAGCGAACTGGCAAGCGGTCGCGCAATATCCACTCAGCCAATTCTTGCGGGGCAAGCTGACCTTGTGCGGGCGAGAACAAGACATCGCACCTATCCGCTAATCGATGCTCAGTCATCATTTGTTTCGCCCACTGATAATCCGCCTCGCCACATAGCACGAATTTGATCTCGTCCTGCGGATGCAGATGCTCTAGATTGCTAAATAGATTCTTCCCCATCTCGCCTGATGCAGGCGTTTTGAGGTCGACCACTTTAGAGACGCGCTCATCCACTCCTGACACGTCCAGCATGCCGCCCGTTTCAAGCGATACCTCATAGCCTGCATCACACAATACCTGCATCAATAATAGACTGTTCTTTTGAGACAAGGGCTCACCACCCGTCACGGTGATGAATCGAGGCGAGTATTGCGCGACCTGCTGCAATATCGACTGCAATGACATCGTCTGCCCTCCAGTGAAAGCGTAGGGCGTGTCGCAATAAGTACAGCGTAGCGGACACCCGGTCAATCGCACGAACACCGTGGGCAGACCGACACGACTCGTCTCACCTTGCAGAGAGAAGAATATTTCGCTGATGCGCAACGATTCGTCGGCTAGAGTTGACATGGCCTAGTGGACTTACTTAAGGGTGGCGAGACGTTTCTTGGCTTTTTCTGCCGCATCACTACCGGGGAATTGCGTGACGATCTGTTTGAGTGTCTTCTTGGCTGCAGTCTTGAACTTCAATTCAATCTGACATTCAGCCATGTTCAACATCGCCTCCGCCACGCGCGGGTGATCTTGAAAACGAGTGATGAGGTTCTGGTAGCTATCCTGACTGTTGGCGTAATCGACCGACAAGAAATAGGCGTTACCCATCCAGTAATAGACATTCGCTTCATACACCGACTGCGGGAATTGGCGCAAGAAATCGCGGAAAGCGATGGCAGCGCTTTGATAGTTCTCTGCCTTGTATAAACCGTAGGCGGCTTCAAATGCGCGGTTCTCACCGACTGGGTTCGTACTGACATCCTTGGTAGCATCCACCAGATTGGATGGCACCAGAGTGGGCACAACACCCGCGCCGACCGATTCGATTTGGCGCAACCTAGCATCCAGATCGATATAAAAATCTTTTTGTCGTTTTTCGACATCCTGCAGGCTATGCGCCCACTCTTCATTCTGCCCGCGCACCTTGCGCAGTTCATCTGAATGTACTTCCAATTGCATTTGCAGATCCAACATAGAGCTGATGGAATGCCTGTTCGCTTCTTCTGCAGCAACAAGCTGCGCCTCCAACTTGGCGATACGTGCTTCTAGTTGCTGAATCTGTTTGCGCGCGTCTTCATCAGAAAACAGCCCCGCATGAGCGGGGCTGTTTACCAACAACAAGCTGCACAACAAAAAATAGACAGCTATATGCACTTTTTACTTGGCGATGTCGTAACTGATCTCTGCACGACGGTTCTGCGCCCATGCGGATTCGTCATGACCTGTCGCAACAGCCTTCTCTTCACCATAGCTCACAGTAGATATCTGACCGTCTTTCGCGCCCGCTGCAACCAATGCCTTCTTGGTGTTCTTGGCGCGACGTTGGCCCAATGCCAAGTTGTATTCACTGCTACCGCGCTCATCTGCGTAACCAGCCACGCGCGCCTTCAACAAAGAGACTTTGCCGAGATTCTTGCCGTGCGCCATGATGATTTCTTTATCTGCATCATGAAACACATCAATGTCGGTATCAAAATACACAGTGCGTTTGTCGAGCAACGCGAGTTCAGCCGCTTTTTCATCTGCATCCGCTTTAGCCTTTGCGGCAGCTGCATCGGCAGCAGCTTGATCAGCAGCAGCTCGATCAGCAGCCACGCTGGAATCAGCAGCCGATGTTGAGGAGGTGTTCGCAGCCGTGCTTGTCTGTGGCTCCGCAGGTGCAGTAGAAGTTGTTTCTTTTTGCGCTGGGCTAGAACACGCTGCCAGCAAAGACACAGTGATCATTCCCAAGATAAGTTTATTCATTTCGTACCCTTTCAATCAATTCATCGCTTTGATAAAAGGTCCCCAGACAGGCTCGCGAATATCCCCACTCTGAGCAACCATTTTTTGCTTCACACGTCCATCACTTGAAACGGTTGCCAATATACCACGACCAGAAGACTCTGTAGCAAACAGCACGAGTTTGCCGTTGGGGGCGAAACTGGGTTTTTTATCCCGCGCATTCGAGGTTAAATATTGGACTTGCTTGCTTTCCAAATCATGAACCACGATGGAGAAGGTGCCTCCAGAATACAGGGAATAGACGACGTTCTTACCATCAGGACTATACCTTGGTGAGAAGCTGTTGCCGGATTCGAAGGTCAGGCGTGTGACACGCCCTCCGTCCACCGACATGCTATATATTTGGGGTGAACCTCCCCTATCCGACGTGAACAGCAAAGATTTACCGTCTGGCGAAAAAGTCGGCTCGGTATCTATCGTATCGCTGAACGTGATACGCCTAAGATTCGATCCATCCACGCCAACCAGATAGAGCTGAGAACTATCATCGCGCGTCAACACCAATGCCAATTGTTTGCCATCTGGCGACCACGCGGGAGCGCTGTTACTGCCGGGAAAAGCTGCCATCAATACACGTTCGCGTGTACTCAAGGTCTGCACGAACACCATGGCGCGCCCCTGCTCGAAACTCACGTAGGCGATGCGCGTCCCATCGGGCGACCATGCGGGCGACATGATCGGCTCCTTCGAACTCAACAAAGCCTGCTCGCCATAGCCATCGCTATCCGCAACCACCAAGCGGTAATTCCCTTCGTGACGATTCACGTAGGCGATACGTGTACTAAACACTCCTGGTGTGCCCGTGAGTCTTTCATAGACCCTGTCTGCGATGTGATGTGCGATAGCACGTGACTGCTGCTTTTTAGAGGAGACAGTCAGCTTCAACAGTTCGCTACGGCGCACGGTATCGACCAACTGGAAGGTGACGACCAGTTGGTCGCCTGCTTGCTGAGTAACCGATCCGATAAGCAATGCCTCGACACCGTTCCATTCAGCATATTTCACCGCGCTCGCATCCCGTGGTGCTCTACCGGCAGGGTCAACCAACTTGAACAGTCCCGTACGCGTCAGGTCCTTCGCCACCACCTCGCTGATGCGCTGCGTGTCATCTTCACCCGTGAAGCGGATCACAGACACCGGCGTTTGATGCTCACCCGCACCTGTGATCTCGATGCTCAATTCAGCATAAGCGAATTGAGTAAGGCAAAGGAAAAATGAGAAAGCAAATATTCGAAGCATATTATTCCTGTGGTTTGATCGTCAGGCGTAGTTCCCTGAACAATTTTTGCAACCCGACGTCGGTCGGCAATGGCAGCGGCTGCGCCTTGTAAATGGCACGCTCTGCAGCGTCGTCGTATGCACGATTGCCGCTACTTTTCACCAACTGCACATCCATCACCATCCCCCCCGGCAACAGCGTCACCTTGAATTCCGCCTTGGCATCCGCTGGTAGATTAGGCGGGATTCCCCAGATGTTGCGCCGTATCTTGCTGCGAATCATGTCCTGAAAGCGTCCTACCTCTGCTGAAGTTGCCGCTGCGATCTCGGCACGCATCGTCTCTTGCAACGCTTGACGGCGTTTCTCCGCATACTCTTCCAGCAAACGCTGTTCTTCAGCCTGTTTACGTTCCTTCAATTCTTTCGCAGTAGGCTTGGCTGGCTCGACCTTGCTGATCTTCTTCTCGCGCAACTCGATGTCCGCCGACTGCTCCTGTGGTGCCTCCACTTTCTGTTCGACAGTAGGCGCGGGCTCTACAGCAGGCAAGGGGATCTGCTCTGGGGGCGGCGCTATGACAGGCAGGCTATCCCATAGTTCGACCGAGAAATCCTGCGGCGGCTGCGACTGCCAACGCACGCCCAAAACCAGCAAACCGATGAAAGCCACATGCACCACCAGCGCCAATAAACCAGCGGGCACTCGATAAGGCTCTTGGTAGCTCAGTGCGTGACTCATCTCGTCTTGGTGAGCAGACCTATCTTCTTGATGTTCTGCTGTTGCAGCATATCCATCACCTCGACGACTTCTTCGTAACGCACTTTTTTATCCGCAGAAATCACGACCGATTGTTCAGGATTGTTAGCCACCTTCTTCTTGATCGTCGCAGCCAGCTCTTCACGTGACACGGGCACCTCCACCTCGCCTTTGCTGTGGTCTCGCAACGCGAGCGTAGTGTCTTTTTTGATAATGACTTCGAGCGGCGAGACCGGTGGGGTGAGCGACTTGCCGACACTAGGCAGATCGATCTGCCCAGGATTCATCATCGGCGCAGTCACCATGAAGATGACGAGCAACACCAGCCTCACGTCGATATACGGCACGACGTTGATCTCGTTCATCAAGCGGTTGCGGGTGCGACGATACGATCTCATCGTTACGGAACCTTAGGGTTGGCGTTGCAACACGTTGGAGAACTCTTCCGAGAAACTCTCGAAACGAGATGCCAAGCGATCGATGTCACGTGCGTAACGGTTGTAAGCCACCACGGCGGGGATCGCCGCGAACAGTCCCATCGCCGTCGCCACCAAAGCTTCTGCGATACCGGGCGCGACTTGCGCCAAGGTCGCCTGCCCCACGCTGGACAGACCTCGGAACGCATTCATGATGCCCCACACCGTACCCAGCAGACCCACGTAAGGACTGACCGAGCCGACCGTTGCCAAGAAGGAAAGGTGCGATTCCAAATGATCCATCTCGCGCTGGAAGCGAGCGCGCATGGCGCGGCGCGTGCCGTCCATCACTGCCGCACTATCCACCCCGTGCGTCTTCTTCAGCTTCACGTATTCGGTGAAGCCTGCGGCGAATATCTGCTCCAGCGCACCTTGATCATGGCGTAGCTTGCTGCTCGCCTGTTGATACAAAGTCACCAGATTCGGGTTGTTCCAGAACGCCTCTTCAAAATCACGCGTCTGCCTCACTGCGGCGCGCACTGCGAACATCTTTTGGAAGATGTACCACCACGACATCAGCGACACCAATAACAACAATCCCATCACCATCTGCACAAGCAAACTGGCATTGGCGATGAGATGGAAGAACGATAGGTCTTGCAGAATATTCATATGATCAGTCCCACTGTTTTTTCAACACGTCTGGCACACTCACCGGCTTGAAGGTCTCTACATTCACACACACGAGATGCACCTCGCCTTCGGTCAGCAACTCGTCATCCCGCTTAACAGTCTGCAACAATGTGATGCGACTACGTCCGATGTCTTTGACTTGCGCGGTCACCGTCAACATATCGTCGAGCAGAGCTGGCTTCAGATACTCCAACTTCATCGAGCGCACCACGAATACCACACCCAACTGCTGCATCAGCCCAGCGTTGCTGTAACCAAAAGTACGCAACCACTCAGTCCGTGCGCGCTCCATAAAGTTCACATAACTGGCGTGATAAACGACACCGCCCGCGTCGGTGTCCTGAAAATACACACGCACAGGCCAAGAGAAAACCTTGTGCTTACTCATCCCACAGCTCCTTGTTATTGCCTGCGCTGCGCGGCTGGATCAAACCGAAATGTTGGTAGGCATTCGCCGTCGCGATACGACCGCGTGGTGTACGTTGCAGGTAGCCTTGCTGAATGAGGTAGGGTTCCAGCACGTCTTCTATGGTGTCGCGTTCTTCGCCTATCGCTGCCGCAAGGTTATCTACTCCAACAGGCCCGCCCATGAATTTCTCGATGACGGTCTGCAACAACTTCCTATCCATCACGTCCAGCCCTTGTGAATCCACATCGAGCATGGTTAGTGCAGCATCTGCCACTTCGCGTGTGGCGTTTCCATCCGCTTTCACATCGGCGAAGTCGCGCACGCGTCTTAGCAAACGGTTGGCGATACGTGGAGTGCCGCGCGAGCGCTTGGCAATTTCCAAGGCTCCGTCTTGCGAGATAGGCAGTTCCAACAAACCAGAGGAGCGCGTGACGATGCGCTGCAATTCTTGCGCGGTATAGAACTCCAATCGTGCCACGATACCGAAACGATCACGCAGCGGATTGGTGAGCATACCCGCGCGCGTGGTCGCACCGACCAAGGTGAATGGCGGCAGATCGATCTTCACCGAACGCGCCCCCGGCCCTTCGCCGATCATGATGTCGATCTGGTAATCCTCCAGCGCTGGATACAGGATCTCTTCGACCACTGGGGATAAGCGGTGTATCTCGTCGATGAACAACACATCGTTGGGTTCGAGATTGGTCAGCAAGGCTGCAAGGTCACCCGCACGCTCCAACACAGGCCCTGATGTGTGGCGAATATTGACCCCCATCTCGCGTGCGATGATCTGCGCCAAGGTGGTCTTACCCAGACCGGGTGGGCCAAACAGTAAGACATGATCGAGCGGTTCTTTGCGCTGCTTTGCTGCTTGAATGAATATCTCCAACTGCCCGCGTATCTTTTCTTGTCCCACGTATTCATCGAGCTGCTTCGGACGCAACGCACGCTCCAGCGCCTCCTCCTGCTGCGAAGCGGGAGCGGCAGAGATGATGCGCGGCTCGGTGGTCAGGTCGTCGTGTTTGATCATGCTTTGGATAATAACTTAAGCGCTTGGCGGATGCCGCCCGAGACATCGACATCCTTGGGCAATTGCTTGGCCGCCCAGTCCGCCTCTTTCTCGTTGTAGCCCAAGGCTAGGAGGGCGTTCACGATATCGTTGCTGGAGGACGAAGCGACTGCCGAACCTAGTGCCGCACCTGCGCCGCTCACCGTGAATTTACCTTGCAGTTCCAGCAACAGTCGCTCTGCGGTCTTCTTGCCGACACCCGGAATCTTGGTGAGTCTATTCGCATCCTTGTTCGCTACCGCCGCTGCTAGGTCGGCGATGCTCAAGCCGGACAAAACCGAGAGGGCTAGCTTGGGACCTACGCCGCTGATCTTGAGCAGTTGGCGGAAGGCGATGCGTTCTTCGTGTGTCAAGAAACCAAACAAAAGATGTGCATCTTCACGCACGATGAGTTGCGTGTGTAGCACCACTTTCTCTTTCAGCGCAGGCAGGTTGTAGAACGTACTCATAGGCACGTCCACTTCGTAACCCACTCCCTGCACATCCAGCACGATCTGCGGTGGGTTCTTTTCCAGCAATGTGCCGCTCAATCTTCCAATCATGTGCTTCCCTTACTCAATATCAATGCTAGCGATAACAGCGCGCCATGCACCATCATCGCAGCGATGGTCTGTTTGATGGCATCACCCAATAATTGCGGCTGCGCCGCGTGTCGCAACAATGAGCGCGCCGCTTTCACACTCAAGGGCAAAGCGAACAGTGCCAATAGCGCTAGCAACGGCAACCAAGCCAGCACCACGCTCAGCAGCAACCATAGATAAGCCAAAGCCACGATCAGCACATATCCCCAGCGCGCATGTCGCACATCCAATCGTGCGACCCAATGTAATTTGCCTGCCGCCGTATCCGCCGTACGGTCGGGAAACTGATTGATGTAGAGCAGATTCATCGTCAATAGTGCATAGGACAACCCCGCCACGAACGGAGCCACATCGTAATGCTTGCTCTGCACGAAATAGGTTCCCACTGTGATAGACAATATGCCCACCGTCACACACAACTCACCCCAGCCTCGACTATTCAACTTGAACGGAGTCGCCGAATAAGCCCAACCGATGAATAGACCTACCAACCCCACATATAGCAGTTGCGGTGCAGAGCGCGACATCAACCACAAACCCGCCAACGCCACCCCTGCCAACAAGGCAAAACCAAAATTGCGCGTCTGCGCCAAGGTCAGCACGCCGTTCTGAATGAAGCGGCTGCCGCCGGTGAATGGAAAGATACGCTCCACGTTCTGCGCATCCGTACCGTTCAGCGCATCGTAATAATCGTTGAGCACGTTCACGCCAGCGTGTGCCATCAGCGCGAACAGCACGGTGACGACTGCCAGCATCACATCGAAATCGAGTGCGGCATGCCACGCCACAGCCAGCCCAAGCAACGCTGCCATCAGACTTGCCGTGATGAAAGCCGGACGGGTCGCCGCGAAATAGCGCGCCAATGGATTTTGAAAAGTCGCGAGTGTCGGCTCCAAAGGTTGTGTCATACCAATCTCCCGCCTTTGACGCGAAATCCCTTGGTCGCCAACGCGCCCAAACCCATCCCACTATGGGCGTAACAGATCGCCCCCGCCAAAGCATCCGCCGCATCGGGGCTGGGTGTACCTGACAATTTCAGCAACCTCACCACCATCGCTTGCACCTGCTCCTTGCTCGCATGTCCGTTGCCGACGACTGCCTGTTTGACTTGTAGCGCGGTGTATTCCGCCACGGGCAGATTGGCCTGTACCGCCGCACAGATGGCTGCGCCGCGCGCCTGCCCAAGCAGCAAAGTAGATTGTGGATTCACGTTCACGAACACCTTTTCGATAGCGACTTGTTGCGGTTGATGTTGCGCGATGACCTCGCCCAGCCCACTCAAGATGACCTTCAATCGCTCTGGCAATTCACCATCAGGCGTCTTGATACAACCGCTGGCGACGTAATGCAGTTGCTGGCCTTCCTTGTCTATCACGCCGAAGCCAGTGATACGCAGGCCGGGGTCGATGCCAAGGATACGCATCAGTCGTCGATTGAAGCGGTTGTATAAACTTCCTGCACATCGTCACAATCTTCCAATGCATCCAATAGCTTCTGCATTTTCACAGCATCATCGCCCGTGAAGCTCACCTCGTTCTCAGGTCGCATGGTGACTTCGCCCATCTCGGGTTTGAAACCAGCTGCTTCTAGGCGCTGCTTCACATTCACGAACTCATACGGCGCGGTGATGACTTCGATACTGCCGTCGTCGTTATTGATGATGTCTTCCGCACCCGCGTTGATCGCCACTTCCATCAATGCGCTCTCATCGACACCTGGCGCGAAAACCATGTATCCACAGTGTTTGAACAGGAAGGAAACTGAGCCGTCAGTGCCAAGGTTGCCGCCATATTTGGTGAAGGCATGGCGCACATCAGCTACCGTACGCGTCTTATTGTCCGTCATGCAATCGACCATCACTGCCGCCCCGTTGATGCCGTACCCCTCGTAGCGCAACTCCATGTAGTCCGCACCATCCAACTCGCCAGCACCACGTTTGATGGCGCGCTCGACGTTGTCCTTGGGCATATTCTGGTCGTAGGCTCTTTCCATCGCCAGACGCAGACGCGGATTGATATCAGGATCACTCCCGCCCAGTTTCGCCGCCACTGTGATCTCTTTGATCAAGCGCGTGAATATCTTGCCTCGCTTGGCATCCTGCGCCCCTTTACGGTGTTGGATGTTCGCCCATTTACTATGTCCCGCCATGTCTCTTTCCTTGCAAAAAAATCCGCGCGAATGGTAACACTGCGGACACGTCCGACCCAAATACTCGGTTACTCGTCAACCAGAGCGAACACGGCACGTTTTAGGGCGTAGAATGTTCGCAACGGTTTTGTTTAACCTAGAAAAGGAGTATCACCATGAAAGTGCAACACGTATTGATGCTGACTGCAGGTCTTTTGCTTTCTAATGCTGCGATGGCCGATGATGGCGCAGCGCTGATGAAGAAACACAATTGTGGAACCTGCCACCAAGCTGAGAAGAAGACCGTTGGCCCTAGCATCAAGGCGATCGCTGAAAAGTATAAAGGCGATGCAACTGCTGCTGACAAGTTGGCCGTCAAAGTTCGCAAAGGTGGTTCTGGCACGTTCGGTTCGATGGCGATGCCAGCCACACCCGCTAAGGCTAGCGATGAAGATATCAAGGCAATGGTCGCTTACATCCTGAAGTAATCATCCAAGCTTCAAAC
The DNA here is from genome assembly GCA_041752675.1 of Sideroxydans sp. GTDB lineage: Bacteria > Pseudomonadota > Gammaproteobacteria > Burkholderiales > Gallionellaceae > Sideroxyarcus. Next base: position 14,113 of record JBGSWB010000097.1, read on the forward strand.
AAAAGGCCTCGCAGAATGAACTGCGAGGCCTTTTGTTTTTTATGTGCCCACCTTTATTTCTGGTCGGGCCTACCCATTCCCATACCGTGAGGTGCGGGTGCGTTCTCATGCATCTTGTTCATGCTCGTGATGACTTCTTCCTTGGTCATCTTGCCATCCTTGTTGGCATCGATCTCGTCATAACGTTTGAACAACATCGGCATACCGATCTCAGCCTCGGCTTTGCTTAAGCCGCCGTCATGATTGATATCGACCTCATCGAAACGACGGTCGAAAGGGTCTTGCCCCATGTCTTTCATCGGACGTTGCTTCATCCCCATGCCAGCGTCCATCTCTTCTTCACTCAGCTTGCCGTCTTTATTGACATCCATCTCTTTGAAACGAGCTGCATGAAATGCCTCGAACTCTTTCTTGCTGACCGCACCATCCTTGTTCTTATCCAACTCCTGCAAGCATGGACCGTCATGCCCACCATGATGCTTGGCGGGACAGGCTTGAGCCAACGGGGCGATGCTGAGCAGACTGCCTGCAACGATCAATGTCGATAATACTTTCATAGTGTGACTCCTATCTGGTTGACTGGCCCCTTTATGTAGCGGGGGTCACGCACAGACAGCCTATCACGAAGGAAGTTCAGGGCACTTCTATAAATCCAAATTTCGTCGCAATACTGCGTTGCTCACAAAAAATAGCTCCTTACATATTACTTATATGCCGCGTCGCAATTTTTCGTTCACGCCTTGTCTTGCTTAGAACTTTGAAATTATATGAAGCCCCCTACGGTTAAACGGGGCGGC
>JBGSWB010000098.1:0-10911 GCA_041752675.1 Sideroxydans sp.
CGCGTGCAGGGCGGCGACCGCGCGAACCGTTCCTTCTGTCAAGTGATTTTGGCTCATTTTGTGAATATATTTCCGCTCAAAATTGCTGCATTTCTATTGGCTAAATGGTTGGCCTATTGATGCTGAATGTCTAAAGTTGAGTTATCCTAGTACCTTATGGAGGCCGTTCGTCCTGATAACCAGCCACTTGCCAGCTTGCTGGCTTAGTGGATTGGCTAGTAGTTCCATCAGTGCCGCGCTTGCGCGGTGTATCGAAGGCGCACCGGCACGTTCCGCGCCGGATGGTTCGATACGGCCTTTGGCCTACTCACCACGAACGGACTTAGTAAGTACCGACCTAGTCGTCTTCGTAATCGCCTTCTTTTCGCGCATGTCCGGGGAAGAACTTGCGCACGATGACAAAGAACACGGGTACCAACAACACGGCGAAAAGTGTAGCGGTGAGCATGCCGCCCATCACGCCAGTGCCGATGGCGTGGCGGCTTTGTGCGCCCGCGCCAGTGGAGAAGGCAAGTGGTGACACGCCTGCGATGAAGGCGAAAGAAGTCATCAAGATAGGCCGGAACCTTAAGCGGCATGCTTCCAGCGTGGCATCGATCAGGCTCATTCCTTCGTCTTGCAATTTGCGCGCGAACTTGATGATCAGGATGGCGTTCTTGGCCGACAAGCCGATGATGGCGATGAGGCCGACCTTGAAATAGACGTCGTTGGGTAGGTCGCGCAAGGTGACGGCCAACAGTGCGCCAAACACGCCTAGCGGCACAGCCAAGATCACCGCGAACGGAATGGACCAGCTCTCATACAGTGCTGCGAGACACAGGAACACCACGATGATGGAGATAGCGAACAAAGTAGAAGACTGTGCGCCCGATTGGATCTCTTCACGTGCCGTGCCAGACCATTCGAAACCGAAACCGGGCGGTAGCTTGGCGGCGATCTCTTGCATGGCTGCCATTGCTTCGCCGGAACTGCGGCCGGGCGCAGGTCCACCAGCGATCTTCATCGAAGGCAGGCCGTTGTAACGGTCCAACTTGGGTGAGTCGCTGATCCAGCGTGTAGTGGCCAGCGCGGATAGCGGCACCATGTGGCCCTCTTTGTTGCGGATCGAGATCTTCAGGAGGTCCTCTGGCGAACGGCGGGTAGTGGCATCGGCTTGCATCTGCACGCGCAAGATGCGGCCTTGGCGCACGAAGTCGTTGATATAGACCGTGCCCAACAGTGATTGCAAAGTCTCGTTCAGATCAGTGATGGAAACGCCTAACGATTCCGCTTTTACGCGATCGATATCGAGAAACACTTGCGGAGCGGCTTCTTGCCCTTCTGGGCGTACACCTGCCAATACTTTATTTTGCATGGCCATGCCGAGCGCCATATTGCGGGCCTCCAGCAACTTCTCACGTCCCAATCCGCCTCTGTCTTGCAGACGGAAATCGAAACCACCGGCAGCCGCTAGCTCGGGAATCGGAGGCGGATTGATGGCAAAGATCATCGCTTGTTTGATACGGAAGAAGGTCATGTTGGCCTGTTGGGCCAAAGCGCCTGAACTGCTTGCTTTACCTGGGCGTTCACTCCAGTCCTTGAGGCGCACGAAGGTGATCGCTGCATTCTGTCCGCGTCCAAAGAAGGAAAATCCGACCACACCGATGACATGATCGACTTCTTTCAATCCCAAGTAATACTGCTCCACTTGCGACAACACTTCGGCAGTACGCTCACGTGTCGCCCCTGAGGGCAATTGGATCACGCTGACGAAATAGCCTTGGTCTTCTGAAGGCAAAAAGCTACCGGGTAGTTTGCTGAACATCCAACCGATCGCCACCAAGATGACCGCGTAGATCAATAGATAACGTCCGGCTTTGCGCACTACCTTGTTCATGCCGCCGATATAACGTGCGGTCAAGCGGGCGAAGGCGTGATGGAACCAAGCGAGTGGGCCAGAGGCGGGCACCATGTCATCTTTACCTGGTGTGTGTTTCAGCAGCGAGGCACACAGCGCGGGGGTCAGAGTCAACGCCATCAGCGCAGAGAATGCCATGGTCAGCACTAAGGTCACGGCGAACTGGCGATAGATGGCACCCGTAGAGCCGGGGAACAGCGCCATCGGGATGAACACAGCCGACAACACCAGCGTGATGGCGATGATCGCACCGATGATCTGATCCATCGCTTTGCGGGTCGCTTCGCGTGGAGGCAGATTCTCTGTGCTCATGATGCGTTCGACGTTCTCCACCACCACGATGGCATCGTCCACCACGATACCGATGGCGAGCACCATGGCGAACAAAGTGAGCACGTTGATGGAGTAGCCGAGCAGATATAGGCCGACCAATGCACCCACCAGTGCCACCGGAATGACGATGGTGGGGATCAGCGTGGCGCGCAGGTTGCCCAAGAACAAGTACATCACCAAGAACACCAGCAGCAGTGCTTCGGCCAAACTTTTCAATACTTCCGTGATCGAGATCTCGATGAATTTAGAAGTGTCGTAAGGGATCAACCAGTCAACGCCGGAGGGGAAGAATTTAGACAGTTCCGTCATGCGCGTCTTGACTGCTGCCACCGTTTCCAAGGCGTTGGCATCGGGCGTCAAGCGGATGGCGATACCCGCTGCAGGCTGGCCGTCGATGCGTGCGCTGACAGAATAATCTTGCGCACCCAATTCGACGCGCGCCACATCTTTGATGCGGAAAGAAGAGCCGTCCGGGTTTGTGCGCACGAGGATGTTGCCGAACTCTTCAGGAGTGGAGAGGCGGCTACGGGTGACGATGACTGCGTTGAGTTTTTGTCCCGGCACGCTGGGTAATTGTCCCAATTCACCAGTCGACATCTGTGCATTCTGTGCACGTACCGCGCGCGCAACATCGGCGGGAGAGACGCTGTAGGCTTGCAGTTTTTCTGGTTTCAACCACAGGCGCATCGAATATTCGGTGCCGAACAGCATGGCCTCGCCCACGCCGGGAACACGGCGGATGCTGTCCAGCACATTGGCTGCGGCATAACTACCCAAGGCTACATTGTCATAACTCTTGTCGGGCGAGATCAGCGAAACGATCATCACATAGTTGCGTGCCGACTTTGCCACGGCGATGCCCATGCGCCGCACTTCTTCTGGCAAACGGATCTCTGCGCGTTTTGCGCGGTTCTGCGTCTCGACCGAAGCTAGATCGAGATTGGTGCCAGCCTCAAAAGTCAGCGTGATGGTGCCTCTACCTAATTCAGCGGCAGACTCCATATAGAGCAGATTCTCGATGCCATTCATTTCCTGTTCGATCAGCGCGACCACAGTCTCTTCGATCACCTGTGCAGAGGCGCCTGGATAAGTGATGGAGACGGAGAGGGCGGGAGGCGCGACGGCTGGATACTGAGCGATGGGCAAGCCGCGCAAGGCGAGCACACCAGCAAGCAGAATGACGAGGGCGATGACCCACGCGAAGATGGGGCGGTCGATGAAGAATTTAGCGATCATGGTGCGTTACTTGGTAGCTGTGGGAGCGGTGAGTTGTTTGTCCAACTTCATCGTCTCGACGATGGGCACCGCTTTCACTACCGTGCCGGGTCGCGCTTTCTGTAAACCGTTCACGATGACCTGTTCGCCGCCTTTGAGTCCGCTGAGGATGACGAAGTCGGTAGAAGCCATGCTGCCCGTTACGACGGGCTGGGGTGAGACTTTGCCATCGGCGCCTACGACCATCACGAATTGACCAGAGGCATTGGACTGCACGACACGTTGTGGAACACGGATGACGTTCTCAGCGATGGCTTGCGGGAAGCGGATGCGCACGAACATACCGGGCAACAGGTCGCGTTTCGTATTGGGGAACTCAGCACGCAGCGACACCGAACCCGTAGAAGGATCGACGGCGAGATCGCTAAAAGAGAGGCTACCTGCTTGTGGATAGACGCTGCCGTCCTCCAATAACAACTCTACTTTTGCGCCATCGGCGCGTTTCAACAGCCCCGTGGCAACGGCACGACGCAAGCGTGACAACTCATCACTGGATTGGGTGAAATTCACATAGACAGGGTCGAGTTGCTCGATGGTGGCGAGTAGTGTCGCGCCACTCTTGCTGACCAATGCGCCCTCGGTGACTTGGGCGCGACCGATTTATCCGGAAAGGGGGGCAGGCACATTGGCGTGTGCTAAGTCTTCTTCCGCTTTAATGAGGGTGGCAGCAGCCTGCTGGGCTTTGTTCTGAGCGATGTCGAGGTCTTGCTGGCTGATGCCGTTGATCTCGCGCAAGCGCTTGTAACGTTCCACGGTCTCTTTCGTCAGCGCGGCATCCGCTCTGGCGGCATCGGCTGTGGCTTGATAGCTCTTAGCATCGATGCGGAACAATGGTGAGTTGGCGTTCACCTCACTACCTTCTTTGAACAAACGTGCTTCCACCACACCATCCACACGGGCACGTACCTGTGCGGTGCGGTAAGCCTGCACACGCCCCGGCAGGTCTTGCGTGAACGTAGCATCGCCCGCAGCCACAGTGATGACTTCGACCTCAGGTGGAGGTGGGGCAGAAGCAGCAGGTGCCGTCGCCGGAGCGGCAGGTTTGTCGCCTGCACCGCATGCGCTCAACAGCGCCAGCAAAGAAAGTGAGATGAGTTTGTTCAGCATGATGTCTTTGAACCTTTTGGACGTTCGACGTTAGGGTTGCAGTTTAGCAAAGGAGGGCGGGATAACAACCGCTCGCTCATTGTTGTTTGAGGGCCAGCGCCCGTTCGTACAACTCGTTCTTGTTGCCTCCGGTGATCTTCACCGCTAGCTGCACGGCTTGTTTGAGCGGCAGTTCTTCCAGCAACAGGGACAAGGTCTTCTCCGTCTCCACATCCAATCCCTCATTGGGTGTGGCAGCAGAGACCAGCAATACGAACTCGCCGCGCAGATTGTTGGGGTCGCTGTTCAGCCAATCCAAGGCTTCGCTCAGTTTGCAGCGATGGATGCTCTCGAACAGCTTGGTGATCTCGCGCGCGAACACGATCTCACGTTCTCCGCCAAATACGTCGAGCAGGTCTTTGGCGCAATCCAAGATACGGTGGGGGGCTTCGTAGAACACCAAGGTGTAGGGATGTTCGACCAATGTCTGCAAGGCGCTGCAACGTGCGCTGGATTTGTTCGGCAGGAATCCATAGAACAAGAAGTGCGGCGCGCTCAAGCCTGAAGCCGACAGCGCAGTGACGACCGCACTGGCACCGGGAATGGGAATGACACGAAATCCTGCTGCACGAACTGCTTCGACGAGGATGGCACCAGGATCACTCACGGCAGGTGTGCCCGCATCGGTCACCAGCGCGACGCTGAGACCTTGGCCCAATAGCGCGACGACCTTCTCTGCCGCACCACGCTCATTGTGTTGATGCAAAGCCAATAGGCGCGCGTCATTGATGCCGTGATGCTGCAATAGATACTTGGTGTTGCGGGTGTCTTCTGCCGCGATGGTATCGGCTGCGCTCAATACTTCAATGGCGCGAAAAGTAATGTCGCTTAAATTTCCAATCGGAGTGGCGACTACATATAATGCGCACTCCAATTTTTGATCGGTCTTGATATGCAAATCGTTGCCTCTGAGTCGAAATGGTTGCGCGGTGTTCTGGTCGCCGCACTATACGTGAGCCTATTTGGCTGCGCCACTCCGCCAGCAACGACATCCACTGCACCCGCGCCTGCACCTGTGGTCAATGCTCCGACGCCTGCTCCTGTACCGCCTGTCGCGACCACTAGCGCTGTCACCGCACCTGCTGTGGTGGTCTCTCCTTCCCTCGAAACGCAATCTGCTGAAGCGATAGAGCATCACATTGCGCTCATTTTGCCCTTGAAGTCGGCCGCGTTCGGCAATGCAGCCGAGGTCGTGCAACAAGGCTTCATGGCAGCTGCTGCACAACAATCGAATGGCATCCCTGTGCGTGTGTATCCCTGCAACGACGAAAAATCCGAAGTGTTGGCGTTGTATCAACAGGCCATCAAGGCAGGTGCGGTCGCGGTAGCAGGTCCGCTCACGCGTAATGGCGTGGCCGCGATATCGACACTGCCCAATGTGGAGGTGCCGACGTTGGCGCTGAACGTAGTCGAGACTACACGTTCCGATCAACTGTTCTTCTTTGGGTTACCCGCAGAGCAGGAATCCAAGCAGATCTCGCAACTGGCGACCAAGGTAGGCTTGCTGAGTGCGACCATCGTGCGCACCAACACTGCATTGTCGAAGCGTCTGGCGCAATCCTTTTCGGATAACTGGCAACGTTCGGGTGGCATCGTCTTGTCCGAGATCGTCTACACGGGTGATCCTACGCCGCTGCGCATCATCCCGACCGATCCCGGCAGCATGGTGTTTTTGGCGGCCGAAGTGGACAAAGCTCGCCTGCTACGACCCTACATCAGCAACATGCTTCCGGTGTATGCCACGTCACAAGTATTCTCGGGCAATGCCAATAACCTCGTGAACTATGACTTGGCCGAGGTGCGCTTCATCGATATGCCTTGGGTATTGCAAGCGGATCATCCGGCGGTGATGGTGTATCCGCACTCCGCCACACCTTTGCCGCACGACATGGAGCGCTTGTATGCCTTGGGCATCGATGCCTACCGCCTGTTGCAGATCTTTTACCAGCACGACACTGTCAATTCGTTGCCGCTGGATGGGGTGACTGGAAAGGTGAGCCTGAACGGACATTTCCTTGAACGCGAGGCCATGCCAGCCGTGTTGCGTCAGGGTCAAGGCATCCCGCACGATGGTCGTCCTCCTGTGATACCAGCAGTCGTGATAGATACCAAGACTCAAAAATGAAATCAGGCGCGCAGGCCGAACAGACTGCTGCGCGCTTTTTGCAACAGCAAGGCCTGCGACTCGTCCAAGCTAATTACCGTTGTCGTTACGGTGAGATCGACCTCATCTTGAAAGATGGCGACACCTTGGTGTTCACCGAGGTGCGCATGCGTAGCAGCAAAGATTTCGGTGGGGCGGCGGCTAGCATCGATGCACGCAAGCAAGCCAAACTCATCCACACCGCACAACACTTCCTGTCTAGCTTGCCCAGTACGCCGCCTTGTCGTTTCGATGCGGTGTTGATGGCCACGCCAGATGGTGCGAGCGGCATCGAGTGGGTCAAGAACGCGTTCAGTGTTTGACGCAGATAGTTGATTAGCACCGAACTAGTTCCTTCCCCCATGCAGGGGGAAGGCTAGGATGGGGGTAGAGTTGTGGGATAACTACGTTTCTACCCCCTCCCGAGCGTGTGTTGTTGGGGCTTTAGCCCCGTACAACCACGGCCTACCTCTTGCGGGTGTAACCCTCCCCCTGCATGGGGGAGGGTATGTGGGTGTCGAATGGATTGCCTAGCTTTAAGGTAAAATCCACTCCACTCCACAACTCTCCTTACATAGAGAAGATATGACACTCATCAAACGCGTCAGCCAGCACTTCGACGATAGCGCCGAGATCAAATTGCAAAGCAAGAAAGTGATGGCCAAGCCCATCGTCGAAGCGGCACAGGCGATGGTCAAATGCCTGTTGCACGACGGAAAGATCCTCGCCTGCGGCAACGGCGGCTCGGCAGGCGATGCACAACACTTCGCGGCAGAGCTCATCAACCGTTTCGAGGTCGAGCGTCCTGGTCTGCCTGCCATCTCCTTGGCGACAGATAGTTCTGTGTTGACCTCCATCGCCAACGATTACGACTACAAGCAGATATTCTCCAAGCAAGTGCGCGCACTTGGCATGGAAGGTGATGTGTTGCTCGCCATCTCCACCAGTGGCAACTCACCTAATGTGATGGATGCCATCACCGCCGCGCATGAGCGCAACATGGTGGTGGTCGCGCTCACCGGACGTGATGGCGGCAAGATGGCGGCGATGCTGAAATCGACCGACTTCCATCTGTGTGTCCCTGCCCAGCGCACTGCGCGCGTGCAGGAAGTCCATCTGCTCACGCTGCACTGTCTGTGCGATGTGATCGATCATGTGTTACTTGGAGGTGAAGATGCGTAATGTATTGATAGTGTCAATGTTGGTGCTGATGGGTGCGTTGTCAGGTTGCGCTCAGACTGGAAATGGGAATGCGCTAAATTCAGCGACCGAGCGCCGTACAGAAGGCACGGTGCTGGATGACCGCAATATCGAAGAGAAGGCGATGCAACGCGTCGGTGAGAAATACAAATCCAACGTGAAGGTGAGTGTCACCTGCTTCAACCGTTACGCTCTCATCACCGGCCAAGTGGCGAACGAAGCTGCCAAGATGGACATCGAGCGCATCGTCGGCGGCATTCCTCCTGTCAAAGGCATCGCCAATGAGTTGCAAGTGGCGGGCGTTTCCAGTAGCGGTGCGCGTAGCAGTGACTCCGGTGTGAGCAGCGACGTGCGCAGCCGTTTTCTCAGCAGCAAGGCATTCAATCGTGACCACATCAAAGTGTTCGCCGAGAACGGCGTGGTGTACCTGATGGGTATCGTGAACCACGCGGAAGCGGATGCCGCTTCCGCGATCGCCAGCACGACGAATGGAGTCCAGAAAGTAGTACGCGTTTTTGAGTACATGGACTGACGTGATTTATCCCACGCCCAGTTTTGAAAACAAGATCGCCACGGCGGCCGACCTCGCAGCCAAGGTCGTTGCGTTGCCGCGTCCTTTGGTGTTCACCAACGGTTGTTTCGATGTGTTGCATCGGGGTCACGTCACTTACTTGGCCCAAGCACGTGCGCTCGGCGCGTCGCTCATCGTCGGTGTGAACAGCGATGCTTCGGTGAAGCGCCAAGGCAAAGGTGATGACCGCCCCATCAATCAACAAGACGACCGCATGGCGGTGTTGGCCTCGCTGGAATCGGTGAGCTTGGTGGTGCAGTTCGATGAAGACACACCGCTCAACCTTGTCCTTGCATGCCATCCCGACAAGTTGGTGAAGGGCGGCGATTGGAAGCCAGAGAACATCGTTGGGAGCCGCGAAGTGCAAGGTTGGGGCGGCTCGGTGCATAGCATCCCCTTCCTGCACGAGCGCTCCACCACCGCATTGCTGAAGAAGATACGTTCGTTATGACACCCACCGAAATCATCCTGCATCAAAAATCCAAGACGCTCGAAATCGCATTCGATAACGACACGCGCTACAAACTTCCCGCTGAGTTCCTGCGCGTGTTCTCACCTTCTGCCGAAGTGCGCGGTCATGGCAAAGGGCAAGAGACCTTGCAGGTCGGCAAACGCGATGTTGGCATCACCAGCATCGAACCCGTCGGGCAATACGCACTCAAGATCACGTTCGATGACGGGCATGACACCGGGCTGTACTCGTGGGACTACCTGCACGAGATGGGGCAATACCAAGAAGGCATGTGGCATGACTACTTGGGCAGGTTGGAAGCAGCCGGTGCGAGCCGCGATCCCAAATAAGGAAACGAATTTAAGGAGCCTCACCATGAGCAAGACACACTTCGGATTCCAGACGGTAGACGAGAGCGAAAAGGCCAAGAAAGTCGCGGGCGTGTTCACCTCCGTCGCCAGCAAATACGACATCATGAACGACCTCATGTCGGTCGGTCTGCATCGTGTGTGGAAACCGTTCGCGGTGGGTCTGGCGAACGTCCACGAAGGCCAGCGCGTGTTGGATGTGGCGGGTGGCTCAGGTGATTTGTCCAAGCTGTTCTTGAAGAAGGTCGGCAGCCGTGGTCAGGTCGTCCTCACCGACATCAACAACGCCATGCTGCGCGTCGGTCGCGACCGCATGATCGATAACGGCACCCCAACGCCCACCGCGCAATGCGACGCCGAACACTTGCCCTTCCCCGATAACTATTTCGACTGCGTCAGCATCGCCTTCGGTCTACGCAACGTCACCCATAAAGACGCCGCCCTGCGCGAGATGAAGCGCGTACTCAAACCCGGTGGCCGCGTCATCGTGCTGGAATTTTCCAAGGTCGCCAAACCGCTGGAGAAGATGTATGACCTGTACTCCTTCAAACTACTCCCCAAGATGGGCGAACTCATCGCCAACGATGCCGACAGCTACCGCTACCTCGCCGAATCCATCCGCATGCATCCGGGGCAGGAAGAGTTGAAGCAGATGATGGTTGATGCAGGGCTAGAGCGCGTCGAGTACTTCAACATGACGGGTGGCGTGGTGGCGGTGCATCGGGGGTATAAGCTGTGATGGCGTTTTTGCCTTCTTCTATGTGCTAGGCTTTACATCAATGTCCACAGAATTACTCAGCGAACTAAAGAAGCTGCAACTACAGCGTAGTGATTCGTCTCCATTTGCAGATCATGTTGAGTTCCATATTTGGGCTGACAAAGTGTTACCGCTCCTTTCATTCGATCAAACTCTATACAAGCGTTTCAGGAGCATGGTTCTCGCTACAAATTCAGCTCACGCCTTTGATATCAAGCAGCAAGAAATCGAGAACATCAACAATCTAATAGGAATACTAAATCAAGCTGTAACATCGCTTGAAATGAAAGACACTCCGCCTTTGACATCTCGTTCCCTAGATACCAATATGAACTGGAAAGCGCGCTTTGAATCACACCCTGTTATATTTGGTTTAAGTCTTCTCATCATTGGATTCTCCGCAGGTTTTACGGTACGTGACTACGTTATTCCTGCTAGCGCGAGTTCTTCCACAGTAACTGGCTGTAACATGGATGGAATTGCAACCCTTACCAAAGCCCACAATGACAGGCTGCAATCTCTTCAGAAGGAACTGCGCTCAATGGAGGCAGAAGCTACAAACTTGGGCCATATCGATTCAAATCAACGGATTTATCGTGATAGCGCTGAACGAATACGCAAAGATGTTGCGCGGGTTCAAATATGAAGTGCAACGCCTGACTTGAAGAATACCTGACTGGGTGTCAGGTATCCAAGACGCTTTCTCGGTCTATTGTTCAATCTCTCCATCGCCATATCAATCTCCTGTTGTGTGATCGTAGTGAAGTCCC
>JBGSWB010000099.1:0-8400 GCA_041752675.1 Sideroxydans sp.
GGGCGCATCCTCAATTGGGCGTGTGACCCTAAGTTGGATTTCATCGGTCACATCGGGGGGGACGATTTCGTGCTACTCATGCAGAGCCGCGATTGGAAGACTCGCTGTGAACACGCTTTGCGGTCATTCGAGCAAGCGGCCTCACTTATGTTCCAAGAAGAGCATCTGGTGTCAGGTGGATATAGCAGTGAAGGGCGCGATGGTGTGGTCAAGTTCCATCCGCTGACTTCACTATCCATAGGCGCGATCCAAGTTTCACCTCATCAATTCCATTCTCATCATGAAGTGTCAGCAGCGATGACAGAAGCTAAGAAGATGGCGAAGCGCATCTCGGGCAATAGCTTGTTCGTGGAGCAAAGGGCTGTACCGAACAAAAAAGGAGCTTGAGAACCATGAAAACGACAGTAAACAAGATGAGTCAGATACCGAATATCCATACCTTGTTGCTCACCAAAGGGTTTGAGGCGACGATAAGTTTCTACTGCACGCTGTTCGTCTTCGTGGACGATTGAAGGACAGAACGTGATCAGAATATTTCGTAGCATCGTCGCTGTCTTTCGTGCCATCAGACTAGCCATTCATGTGGGTTATGGGTTGACATTGGCCATCAGCTATCCATGGTTTGGTCTGAGCGCGCGCCGCCGCATATTGCAACGATGGTCGGTAGGTTTGTTGGAGGTGATGAACGTGCGTGTGACATTCGCCGCAAAGGGTGAGATACAGAATAGTCATCCTGGGCTCATTGTTTCCAATCACATCTCCTGGTTGGATGTGTTCGTGCTGAACTCGGTCATTCCGATGCGTTTTGTCGCTAAGTCAGAGGTGCGCAGATGGCCAGTCATCGGTTGGTTGTGCGCACGTGCACAAACTCTGTTCATCGAGCGCGGCAAGATGCGTTCTGCTGCGCGTATCAATTCGAGCATGGCAGAATTGTTGCAGCAGGGCGAATCGTTGGCTGTGTTCCCTGAAGGCACGACGACCGATGGCTCGCAGGTCGCACCCTTCCACCCTTCATTATTGCAACCTGCCATTGATGCGGGGTCGCAGGTACTTCCGATCGCCATTCGTTATCAAGATGGTCGCGGTGAGCGCAGCCAGGATGCGATTTACATTGACGATATCTCACTCGGACAGTCCATATGGCGCATCTTGAGTTCACAGCAACTTCATGTGAGATTGTTGTTAACACCGGCGTTAGACGTGCGTGGTGTCGAACGACGTGAACTGGCATTCAAAGCTCGACAACAGATCGGCACGGCTTTGGAGGCGATGCAGCTGTCGGCCAATTTAGCCAAGCGCGAATACACACCTGTCCAAGCTGCGAATACCAGAGTGGGCGCGGAACAGCACTTTCAGTCACTCTACTGTGTGCTGCTCTATACGACGTTGGCATATGAGCAAAACCTTAAGTCGAGTAGGTAGCGTAATCAATCTTTAACATTCCTTTAACGTTCACGCAACATCGAAAACGTAATCTGTTTCTATCAACCCGATAGGAGCACGACCTTGTTAGATCTGATCAAGCAGCAAGAACGCGAACCCCAAAGAAGGCTGACCCACAGCTTGGCGAGGTCGCAGAATGAACTGGAAGCAGCACAACGCATCCGCTTCAAAGTGTTCGCTGAAGAGATGGGTGCAAAATTGCCAAGCGCACATCTGGGATTGGATATTGACCGTTTTGATAAATTTTGCGATCACTTGTTGGTGCGCGACCACGTCAACGAGAAGGTCGTAGGCACTTACCGTATCTTGCCGCCAGAACAGGCAGTCAAAGCTGGTGGCTACTATTCAGAGACCGAGTTCGACCTCTCGCGCTTGGGAAATCTGCGTGATCGTATGGTCGAGGTGGGTCGTTCCTGCGTGCATGAGGATTACCGCGATGGTGCGACCATCACTCAGTTGTGGAGTGGCTTGGCAGATTACGTCACTAAGAACAATCACGAATACCTCATCGGCTGCGCTAGCATCAGTATGGGCGACGGTGGGCACTACGCCGCAAGCGTCTATAACAAGATACACAAGCTACATGCAGCGCCTGCCGAGTATCGCGTGTTCCCACATTGCCGATTGCCTCTTGAGTCACTAAATCAGAACCTCGATGTCATTGTTCCACCGCTCATCAAAGGCTACCTGCGTCTGGGAGCCTACATCGCTGGCGAACCTGCATGGGATCCCGATTTCAACTGCGCGGACGTGTTCATCTTGATGCCCGTTTCCCGCATGAATGCACGCTACGCAAAGCACTTCATGCGTCAAGCTGGCTAAAATCCGTTAGTAGTCTCCTCCCTCACGCGCATCTCCCCGGTGCGCTTTTTTATGCGCAGTCTCTCGGAGTATCTCAATGGAAAGTCCGTACAAAGGTAAGACGGGTTTGGTGCGTTTGTTCAACGCATTCGGTTATTCACTGGCGGGGTTTCGTGCTGCCTACAAACATGAGGATGCGTTCCGACAAGAGATATTGCTCGCCGCTATCCTCATTCCTCTCGCACTATGGCTACCTGTCACCTCGGTCGGGAAAGCGCTGATGGTCGGTAGTGTGCTGTTAGTGATCATCGTCGAGTTGCTCAATTCGGCCATTGAGGCGACGGTAGATCGTATCTCGCTGGACAACCACGATTTAGCCAAGCGGGCAAAAGACATCGGCAGTTCGGCTGTGCTGGTGAGTCTGGTGAATGTGATTGTGGTTTGGCTGTTGGTTTTGATGAATTGATGCTTTGTCGTCCGCAGGCGAGAGGCACCATGTCTGTGGTTTCATTCGGTTCCCACTACCCTGCTGGGGATGTGGGAGACGGACAATCGCCGCATCATCGGGCGGCGTTTGACTTGATGGCCGCTCATCCGGTCTAGAACACCGCACAAGAATTTTACCGTCTCGAGGATGTAAGGGCCCTTGTTGAGCATGACGCATTCGGCACGTATGGCCAGCGCCGCATCGGAAACTTCCGCGCGCGAGGGAAGTCCATTTTTTGCCATGCTTTCCAAAACTTGGGTTGCCCAAATCACTGGGATGTGGGCAGCTTCACATAACCACAGAATCTCTTCCTGTACTTCGGCCAAACGCTCGAACCCGATTTCAACCGCCAAGTCCCCACGTGCCACCATCACGCCGACGGGCGGTCGACGCAGACTGGCCAGCAGGATCATGGGAAGATTCTCAAAAGCTTGGGCAGTCTCAATCTTGAGTACCACTCCCAGTTGGGAATCGCTCAAGTCGTCAAGTAGCTTATGCAAAGCAAACACGTCCTGCGGCGTTCTGACGAAGGACAATCCCACCATATCAATGTGCGGTGCCAGCGTGGTCAGGTTCTCGATATCGGACGGTGTCAGAGCAGGGATGTCCAAATCGGTCTGCGGCAGATTGATACCTTTACCCGCCCCCAATTTGCTCCCATTTGGGGCTGCTTGAGTGATGTCAACAACGATCCTGTCGTTGGCACAAACGCGAATGAGGCCACCGATCTTTCCGTCATCGAACCAGATTGGTTGCCCCGGCTTGGCCGCCTTGAAGACTTCGTTCAGTGTACAAGGGATGGATGCTGCATTTTTCAGCTTGCCGTTTTTATCGTACTGAGCTGATATTCCCTGTTGAGAGTCGCGGGTCAGAATCAATTCGTCGCCGACCTGTAACACGATCGGTTGAAACACCTTGGGCAAGGGCGAGACCTTGCTTTGCTGCAGTTCCTCACCTTTGCGCATCAGCACACAACGAGCGCCTTCCTTGATATAGGTGTGTTGTTCGCAGTGGGCCAGCCATGAGTTACCGAAACGCTTGCTCAAGGTCAGGGTTCTAGTCGAACCGCGCGTATCGTCAATGACCAAAGTATCCTTCTCGCGCGCATCGGCCAGCAACTGAACGCCGACAGGCAAACTGGCGACTACAACGATGGCGGGAGATTCCTGATTGTCAGACGGAGTGATCCATACTTTGCTTGGGTCAATGATGCGACCGAACAAATCGCGTTTGACTTTGATTTCCACCAGCTGTCCCACTGCCTTGATTGCGCCGGTGCGCAATTTTGGACCGGACAAATCGGCATATATTTTGCATTTACGCCCCAGCTTTTTTTCGGCACTGCGCAGATGTCGGATCATTGCCATCCATGCAGGTGCATCGTCATGAGCGCAATTGATACGCATGATGCTCATCCCCGCTTTTAACAAATTACGCACCAGTTTGTCATCTAATGCAGCTTCGCTTGGCATGGTCACCATGATGCGAGTGCCGTGTTTTTCTCCGGCGGTGCCCAGTAATCTAGTTGCGTGCTCGTTGAGATACATCTCTCCGGTGTTGATATCCACAGCGGGGTCGAACTCGCGCGATAAGCGAGGTAACCCCGCCAGTGCACAGGCAGCATCCAGTACTGCGTCGATACTACTTAATGCATGAGCTTCGGATCTACCCAATCTGCTTAAACCCAGCAACCCAAGATCGTGTTGCAACTTGCGAATGTCACTTTGTCGTAGAGCTAGATAGTGCAACAAATTACGTGCACTGGCCTGGTGGTTTGGCGGGATATGCTCCACCTCATTCTCGAAATCGCGCTCGAAAGATTCAGCCGAAACACGAAGTTGTTTCAACTGTGGAATTACGTGCTCGGCGATGTAACTTTTTTTGAGTGAGGTGCGGTGCATTAGGATGGCGACCCTGTACTTGAAGCGGAGTTAGGGATTTATTGTTTTTTCGAATCTAATCCAATACGGTTACAGAAACATTACAACCTATGTGCGGGAACAGCCAAGTGCCGCCGCCAGTTCTGTCAACAAAGCTTCAATAAAGATTCATCAATCCTTTATATTTGCGCGTCACCATGCGCACCATGGATAAATCAAACGAAAACTTCCAAACGTCAGCACCACTCAACATCGCGCTGATCACTGAAACTTACCTGCCCGAGGTGAATGGTGTGGCGGTCACTGTGGCGCGCATGGTCGAAGGCTTACTCAAGCGCGGCAATCGCATCCACATGATTCGACCTCACCAGAGCAAGAACGACGTGTGCGGTGAGCAGATCAACTATCGCGAGACTTTGGTGGCGGGGATGGCGATACCTGGCTATTCGGCGCTGCGAATAGGTCTCCCTGCAAAAGGTCAGTTGCTTCGTCTATGGGAGAAGCAGCGCCCCGACATCGTGCACATCGCCACTGAAGGCCCGCTAGGATGGTCGGCACTGGCTGCCGCACGTGAGCTGGGCATCCCAGTGAGCACGGACTTCCACACCAACTTCCATTGCTACGCTAAGCACTACCGCATCGGTCTATTTACCAAGCCGATGGCGGCCTACCTAAGAAGTTTCCATAACAAGGCGAGCTGCACCATCGTGCCGACCGACTCTTTGCAAAGACAACTTGAACGCGACGGCTATCAGAACGTGATTGTCGTTTCACGCGGTGTGGATGGTGAGTTGTTCCATCCCATAAAACGCAGTGAGCGTTTGCGCGAAAGCTGGGGAGCGGATGAAGAGACACCCGTCTTGATGTTGGTGAGCCGCCTTGCGCCAGAGAAAAATCTGAATGTCGTCATCCAAGCCTTTGAGCAGATGCGCAAGGTTCATCCTCTTGCGCGACTGGTGATGGTGGGGGATGGCCCAGCGCGTGCGGAATTGCAGCAGCGAAATCCGCACGTCATCTTTGCGGGCATGCAGACTGGCGAAGCTTTGGCAGAACATTACGCATCGGGCGACATCTTCCTCTACCCTAGTCTGACCGAGACCTACGGCAACGTCACAGTCGAGGCTATGGCGAGCGGACTAGCGACGGTGGCGTTCGATTATGCTGCCGCACGGCAACACATCCGTCACGACCTGAATGGTTTGCTCGTGCCGTACGAGGACACTGAGGCATTCATCGCGCAATCCAAAGGGCTGATCTCTGACATGGCGCGCGTACAGCGTTTGCGCCACGCGGCACGCCACTCGATGGAGTCCCAGACTTGGGAACGTATCATGGGTGACTTGGAATCGGTGTTGAACGACACGATATGTGTTCAAGGAGTGAGACATGGCCAACCTGAACTCTCCGCTGCAACAGATTAACCGCTTGGATGTCGCACTCTGCGTGTTCTGCAATCGGCAGAGTCGCTTCCTGTCGGTGCGTAGCGTGTTCCGCTTGGCTAGCCGTCTGGGCGATGGCGTGTTCTGGTACACCTTGATGGTCGCATTGCTGTTGAGTTATCAGATGGCAGCCGTACCTGCGGTGTTGCATATGCTGGCTATCGGCCTGCTCAGCACCGTCATCTACAAACTCATCAAGGGCAAGACACTACGTCCACGTCCTTACAACGTCTATCCCGCTATCGTGTGCGTGGGCAAAGTGCTCGATCAGTTCAGCTTCCCCTCTGGCCATACCATGCATGCAGTGTCGTTCAGCATCGTCGTGCTTGCTTATTTTCCTGCGCTGTTCTGGCTGGTCGTACCTTTCGCCACATTGGTCGCGTTATCGCGCCCGATACTCGGCTTGCACTATCCCAGTGATGTTATCGCTGGCGCTGCGTTGGGTGCTACGCTCGCCTTTGGTTCGCTGGCTCTCTGAAGTATTCGTCTCGAAGTATTCTCGACTGGATTCCACCGCCATTCGCGAGAATGGGAGCTAAGGAACGCTGAACACATCCAGCGGCAAGGGGATGCGGTGACGCAATTGTGATGGTGTCATCAGTTCGATGCGTTGACGCAATGCCGGATCATCTGCCTGCGGATCTGGGTTCCACAGCGGCAGTTCACCTAACAAGACGCGGTCGATGTGAGCTAGTCGAACGCCTGTCTCACTCAAGTAGTAATTGAAGCGACGTTGCATCCTTACATCGAAGCGACTCGCTACGAAATAACATAGATGCGATAAACGACTGGTGCGTAGAAGACTTTCCGCGCCAGCGAGGACGTCGATGCCACGTATCGCCAAGTTGTGTAGACAATCGAAATGGGTGGCCACGTAGTTCGCCAACGCTTCGCGATGTGTGCGCATCAATGCTGATGGTTGCGCGAACAGTTGCGGACGGACGTGCATGTCCATCGCCCATTCGCAGGCTGCATGAGTCAGTAACGGGATGTTGCCCCACATCTTCTCGTGTGCGGGGACGAAGTGGTTGTGTGCGATGACATCCACCAGCAAGTGGCTGGCAAAGCCTAAAGACAAAGCGTATTCCTCATCGCTCTTGGCATCGTTCAATAACTTGCGTGCGCGTTCCCATTGGTGGGTGGTGGAGAACGGTTCGCCCCAAGGACGTTGGCTCAGTATCGCCAGATCTGGAAGGCAAGCGCCCGCCAATACCAGTTGTGGGAAATTCTTGATGGCGCGGCGATAGCGAGGATCTGTGAGTGGTACGGCCCATAACAACATCTGCGCGAAATATACATGGGTGTATAAACCCCATGCATTCGCATCCGCGCTCCACAGTAGGAGTGGGATGAGCCAGCGCCATTGAGATATAAGCATTTGCATGCCGCGCAGTGTCGCGGCTCTGTGCGAAACATTGATGACACTTTGATGATTTGTTAATGACAGTCGAGCTGTTGGAGGAGAGGGAAGATGCCTACAGAACCGACTACAGGCTTAGTGTGGTATTTTGAATATCCACTCTACAGTGGGATAGCGTAGCATCACTTTTAATTCTTGCTTCATGCGCAGATTGGTCAGTCTGCGAGATTCGTTCATGAACGACCACATCATCGGTGACACGACACGCTGCGTTTCTATACGCGGCAAACGTGGTGGGCGCGCTAGCTTGAAAGCGTCGGCGACCACATCGAAGTAGTCGCCCATCTTCATCTCGTCATCATCCACCATGTGGTACACGCGGTTGGGCTTGGCGTAGCGCAGCGCGGCGATGACGCTGTGTGCCAGATCGTCGGCATGGATGTGGTTGCTGTAACCGTCCTCGCTCGCCACGATGGCGGGGGTGCCAGCTTTGATCCTGTCAACAGGTAGTCTGTCTTCCGCAATGATCCCAGGTACACGCAAGATGTTCGCATTCACGTGGTTGCGTGCCGCCCATGTGCGTATCTGTCGCTCTGCACTCACGCGCAATCGTGCGCGGTCAGACTGCGGGTTCACAGGACGTGTCTCGCTGACTATATCCCCACCACAATCACCATATACCCCGCTGGTGCTTATGTAGATGAGGTGCTTTGGCAAGAGTCGGGTGGAAAGGGTCGAGAGTAGATTGCGTGTGCGCGTGTCGATGTGACCTTGACGCTCGGGCGGTGCGAAGTGCAGAACGACATCGGCCAGCCCTGCGACCTTAGCGAGACTTTGTCTGTCATCCAGATCACCGACGATGGGTGTGACGCCCAGCTTCCTCAAACCATCCGCCTTGGCTGGATCCCGCACCAATGCATACAGGCGGTAGCGACCTTGCAAGAGCGGGAGGGTGCGCAGTGCGATGTCCCCACAGCCGATGATGAGTAG
>JBGSWB010000100.1:0-2125 GCA_041752675.1 Sideroxydans sp.
GGTGGTTATTGCCCAACAAACGTCCCAGTTCTTCGAGCTTCGCTTCTTGCGTGATGATCTTTTCTTTGATGCTCTGAATAACTGGATTCTTCATGACGTCCGGCATACTTTCGGTAGAGCCAGTATGCATCTGCTTGCTTCGAGCATCGACGGTCTCAGCTTCTGCCAGAGATAGTTGTTTAGAAAGCTCGTATATCTTCGAATGTTCGTCTGTAGGTTGACGGGCATCTGAAACAACGACACCTGTCTTTTGCTGGTAATCCGCCAACCTCGATTGTGCTTTCTCAAGGTCGGAACGCAATTCCTTGGCTCTCTCTTGGAACCAAGCCGCATATTGCCTAGCTGGCTCAACCTTCAACTCGATGTTAGTGTCGATATAAGCTTGAGCGAAGGCATTGGCAGCCAACGCGGCAAAGCTAGGCTCTGTCGCTGTGTAGGTGATATTGATGACATTACTTTCCTGCGCTGGCTTGACGATCAACCCTTTTCCCAACAGTTTTCCAAGCCATTCGACCAACGGCTCTGCGCCATGTGATTCATCTTGCCATTGCTGACGAACCGCCATGTTCTCGTCCAACTTGAGCACCTGAACCACTTTACGTGCGACACGGTCGCTGGAGATGATGTCGACCTGAGTCGGCATGTAGTTGACAGGCGTCGCCAACATGCCAAGAAGTGGGTCTGGTGACTTGGTGTCCAACAGTACCGAGACTGTCGCTGTGTATTTGTTTTGCATCAACAGGCTAGCCACTAAGGCGAGCAGGACAGTTGACACCAAGACGAACGCCACGACCTTATACCGTGCCTGCAGGATCAGTAAGAATTGTTGAATATCCATAGATGTCTGATTTATTGAGGCTTAGAACAAACTTTCACGAACATAGAGAACGTCATCGGCATTCACTGTCGCCGTTAGCTCTGGCGATATCTCTGCTGTCTTTCCGTCCACTCCACGCCGGAATATCTTTAAACCTCGCTGCGTTCCACGCATGGAGGGACCACCGCTTTGTGCCAAAGCCTGCATCACGGTCATGTTCTTTTCGATACGGTAAGAACCGGGACGTTGAACTTCCCCGTACACATAGAACATTGGAGCGCGATCGACATAGATCTCATCCCCGCCTCTGAGCAGGATGTCATCGGCCAGTTGGTTCTTGATGAACACCCCCGAGATGTCGATCTCTTTTCGGAATGGCTTGCCATCGCGGGTACCGACCAAGATGACAACGTCTGAACCACTGGTGGCGACACCGCCAGCATTGGCCAAGATATCGGAGAGTTTAGTGGTGAAAGTCTCCAACGGATAACGCCCTGGCCTTCCGACATGGCCCAATACTGACACTTGGTTACCGATGTTCTGTTTCACTAAGATACTGATCTGCGCTTGGTGAATGAACCCGCCATCCTTTAACAGCCCTGCGATCTTCTGTTCAGCCACACTAATGGCCAGACCACCCAATTCGACTCGCCCGATCAGCGGATACGAAATGAAGCCACTTTCCGAGACGCGCACCTCTTGAGAAAGATCGGGGTTCTGAAACGCGGTGACACGGATGATGTCGCCGACACCTAGCTGGTATTCGACCTCCGATGCCGCACACCCCACGCCTGCATACGCCCCAAGGGACAACAAAAGGATGGCACGCAACAACTCGCTGCGTACTGCAATAAGCTTACGTGCCCAAACCGCCATAGTGCTACCCATCTTTATTTAAGGTCCGCCACACCTTTTGCGACATCCACCTGCGCAGGCTGGGATGCGATCGCATCCTTCGCGGCAGCGACTGGCTTGGCATCAGGTTGGCTGACATATTCGATCTTGGCAGCTGCCTTGAGTACCTTCATCTCTTTTTCAAGCGCTTCTTTTTTACGTGCATTGAGCATGTACTCTTGGATAGCCGCTGATGCGACGCTCTCTTCTACTGGCTCGGTGCGAGCCGATACGACTTGCAATACGCTGATGGAATCGACCAACTCAATCACAAGCAATTGATGCGCAGGCAACTTACTGATTCGCGCCAACAACTCGAGTGGTATCTGTTCTGCCGGCTTGACACCAGTCTGAATCGCGGAAGGGATGTCTTTCTCCTTCAGCCAAGCAGCGATCACCTCCAAACTCTCACCC
>JBGSWB010000101.1:0-11521 GCA_041752675.1 Sideroxydans sp.
TACTGAGTAACATCCTGAGTCGCAGCCCCGCCGAGGCGCTGCGACTCGGACGCTAGTTGTCATTCAAGCAACACATTCCCTCGAAGACTACCGTTCCTAAGCGGAAGCTGATGGAGCTCTTCAGTCCCCAATGCCCCCTGATGGAATATTTCGTGGGCTTAACTCTCCCGTTTTCACGATTCTGAAATCTTTCAGCAATATACTTGGGCGCATATTGAGGCGTGTCTCGCCTCCGCAGTTCAGTCATGAACCGTTTGCCATGCAAATTCCCAAAAAATAATTATGAGCAGATTCAAAAACTACCCATGGGTAGGGCTCACATTGGGGCCTATCATTCTGGTCTTGTTCCTTCTGACCATCATCTGGACGAGTGTCTATTCCCGCATCGAACAGGAAGAGAAGATCGCCCTAGAGAGCGTATTAGCTGATAACCGCAACGTCGCACGTATCGTCGCAGCGAACTTGGAGGAGATACTCCGCGATGCGGATGTGTATGCTGACATGGCGACGACCATCGTCACAGTTGGAACTAAAAATACCGCTCGCTTCAACCCATCATTCTTCGGTGACCAAGCCTTCCTGCGCGTCGTAGCGTTCGATGCGCGAAAACGCCTGATCCAATCCTCTGCGCATGACGCGCATGAATCTTTACTCTCAACCCTGCTGAACCAAGCCGAGCAGCAAGCATTAGCGCCCCGTACCATGCTCGTCGGTCATCCTGACAGTAAGAGCGGAGATTTGTGGCGTGTACCCCTCATTCTGCCGTTGGGCAAGGAGAAGACGAATGGCTATCTCGGAATCCATCTTGATCTAGGCTATTTTTTAAAGCTCTATCAAAATGTCAACCTTGGGAAAAGCGGGAAGATCGAGATCATCTCGAAGGACGGCTATCAACTCATCGAATCCAGTGGGATCGCCATTGCCGCCGGAAAGAGCATCGTAGACAGCGACTACTTCGCTTTTGTCCAAAAAGAGAACCAAGGCTACGGGACGATCATTCGTCCCGAAGAAAGCTCGCCCAGTCTCGTTGCATTCGAACAACTCGATCAATTCCCGTTCACGGTCATTGTCAGCAGGCGACTCGACGATGTACTGACCAACCACACTGAGCATCGTGCTCGTTACCTGTGGGAAGCGGCCTTTGAAAGTTTGGCGCTCCTGATCTCAGCATTTAGCCTAGTGCTATTAGCAAGGCGGCAACAGCGTTTCTTCATCGCCTCGCAACGGTCAGCGCAAGAAAAGCAATCCCTCATCGAACAGCTGGAACAGGAAAGGAACAAGGCCTACAAACAGGCTTCACACGACCACCTGACCGGACTGCCCAACCGTATGTTGTTCGCCGAGGTGGCAACGAGCCATCTCTCCTCAGCGCGTCGTAGCCGAAACATCTATGCAGTATTTTTCATCGATCTTGACCGTTTCAAGTTGATCAACGACACATTGGGGCATCGCGTCGGCGATCTGCTGCTGTGCGAAGTCGCACGTCGTCTGCGCGGTTGCGTACGTGAATCCGACCTCGTCGCGCGAATCGGTGGAGACGAGTTCGTGATGTTGATCTCGGAGGCTTCCAGCATCGACGATATCGGACTGCTGTCGGCAAAAATCATCGATGCCGTGGGCGAGCCCTGCCATCTGGATGGTCACGAACTGACAGTACGCCCCAGTCTTGGCATCTCCCTTTATGGACGCGATGGTCAAGATATCGAGACCCTGCTCAAGCGTGCCGATGCCGCCATGTACGAAGCAAAGGCCTCCGGTCGGGGTGTATATCGCTTCTTCGATGCGGCATTGAACCGCACCTCGGAATTGCACGTCGCTCTGGCACAACGGCTACCACGCGCGATCGCCGACGGCGAATTACGTTTGCACTTCCAAGCTCGTGTCTCGCTGGAAGATTTCCGCATCATGGGTTTGGAATCTTTGGTGCGATGGGCCCATCCAGAACACGGCATGATCTTTCCTGGCGATTTCATCCCGATGGCTGAAGAAGACGGACAGATCGTCGCTCTCGGTCATTGGGTGATCGATGCTGCTTGCCAACAATTGGCTGCCTGGCGCGACCAAGGCGTGCCATTGGTACCCGTAGCGATCAACGTCTCACCTAGGCAGCTCAAAGATGAAGAACTGGTCAATCGTATCCTTGCCGCCTTGGACAGATATTCCTTGTCTGGCTATCTCCTCGAGGTCGAGATCACCGAGAGTTGTGTGATCGATGACCAAGAGCATGCCGTGGCAACATTGAACCTGTTACGTGACAAGGGGATCAAGGTATCGATGGACGACTACGGGGTCGGTTTCTCGAACCTCAGCCTGTTGAAGTCATTGCCTATCCATACCATCAAGATCGATCGCTCTTTGATCTCCGACATCCACAACCTGCATAATGATGCCATCATCGTCGAATCCACCATCACACTCGCGCACAAACTCAACTTCCGTGTCGTCGCCGAAGGGGTAGAGACGCGCGAACAGGTATTGCATCTAAAGGTTGCGGGTTGCGATGAGGTCCAAGGTTATTACTTCCACCGCCCCGCTGCCGCAACCGAAGTCGAAGCAAACTTACGTCAAAAAGTGTTCGCAAAATTATGAAGAAAATCATCGCATCGCTACTCGCTTTCGTCACTATCCTGTCGTCTGTCGGTTCTCATGCCGCAGCTTGTGACACACCCGAGCAGCTACGTTTTTCGTTCATTCCGGAAGGGGATGTCCGTCGTGATATTGAGAAGTTCAAACCCTTGTTGGAGCGTATCGAAAAGCTCACGGGGAAGACTGTTGAAATGATCATCCCGACCTCGTATGCAACAGTCATCGAAGGATTGGTCTCTAAAAGCATCGATTTCGCCTTACTCGGTCCAGCCTCCTATGCTGCGGCAAAGAAAGCCGCCCCCGATGTGACGATCTTCGCGACCTATTCCATGAAATCAGGGAAGTACGATATCGAGGGGCCATTCTACTATTCGTTGTTGATCACCAAGCGTAGTGGGCTCTTTGCCGATATCGGCTCTCTGCGCGGTGCGACCCTTGCCCTGACCGACCCGGGAAGCACCTCAGGTTTTGTCGTACCTCGCCACTTCTTCCCCAAGGAGACTGGCCAGCTACTGGACACTTACTTCAGCAAGATCGTCTATACCGGAGATCACAACCATGCAGCCATGGCCGTTGTAAATGGCCAAGTCGATGCCGCTTTCGTGTCGTCCTATCACCTCTCCAGTTGGATTCGCGATGGCAAAATCCCCGACAACTTCAACGTACTATGGCATTCAGAGCCGATTCCGTTCAGCGGCTTCGCTTATCGGGGTAATCTCTGCGCTCCGATTAAGAAAAATATAATCGATGGATTTCTAAAAGCCAGCCCTGAACAAAGTAAATTGCTGCTTGATGGATTCAATGCCACCAAGCTAGTACCCGCAAGCGACGCAGACTACCGCATGATTCACGAGCTGTATTGATACAGCCCCCAAGCTAAAGCATCTCATCGATTGCTGAAAGGTAGAACATGAACACCCGCACCTCCCCCTTATCCTCCATCGAAGTGAAGCACATTGACGCGTATTGGCGCGCCTGCAACTACCTTGCTGCTGGCATGATCTATCTGCGCGACAACCCGCTGCTCGAACAACCACTGGCACCTGGACACATCAAACATCGCTTGCTCGGCCACTGGGGCGCGAGTCCGGGCTTGGCTTTCACCTACATCCACATGAACCGCCTCATCAACAAATATGATTTAAGCGCGATCTTCATGGCAGGCCCTGGACATGGTGCACCCGGCGTATTGGGACCGGTGTATCTGGAAGGACGTTACAGCGAGGTGTATCCGAACAAGGGCGAGAACACCGAAGGCATGAAAGAGTTCTTCAAAGAATTCTCCTTCCCCGGCGGCATCGGTAGCCACTGCACACCGGAGACACCCGGCTCTATCCACGAAGGCGGCGAGCTGGGTTACAGCGTGTCGCACGCGTTCGGTGCGGCGTATGACAACCCAGACCTCATCGTCACCGTGATGGTGGGCGATGGTGAATCCGAGACCGCTCCACTCGCCACCTCATGGCACTCCAATAAATTCTTGAACCCCATCCGTGATGGCGCGGTGTTACCTGTGCTGCACTTGAATGGTTACAAGATCAACAACCCGACCATCCTCGCGCGCATATCGCACGAAGAGTTGGAGAACCTATTCAAGGGTTACGGTTGGACACCGTATTTCGTCGAGGGCAGCGACCCCGAGACCATGCACCAAGCCATGGCCGCAACGATGGAGGCGTGTGTGCTGGAGATCCGCCGCATCCAACAAGAAGCGCGCAGCAGCGGCAAACCCACACGCGCACGTTGGCCGATGATCGTGCTGCGCTCACCCAAGGGTTGGACAGGCCCGAAAGAAGTAGATGGCAAGAAGGTAGAAGGTTTCTGGCGCTCGCACCAAGTGCCAATCGGCGACGTGAAGACACCGGAACATTTCGCCAAACTGGAAGAATGATTGAAGAGCTACAAGGTAGAGGAGTTGTTCGATAAGAATGGCACCTTGCTGCCTGAGTTGAAAGCCTTGGCCCCCAAAGGCGAGCGTCGCATGAGCGCCAACCCACACGCGAATGGCGGTCTATTACGTAAAGCCCTGCACATGCCGGATTGCAAAGATTACGCAGTGGAAGTGACTAAGCCCGGCACCACCGTGGCGGAAAACACACGTCCGCTTGGCAAGTTCTTGCGCGACATCATGCGTGACAACATGCACAACTTCCGCGTGTTCGGCCCCGACGAGAACAGCTCGAACAAACTCGACAACATCTACGAGGTGAGCAAGAAGACTTGGATGGCCGATCTGCTTCCCGAAGATGCAGGCGGCGGCGAACTGTCACCCGATGGCCGCGTGATGGAGATGTTGTCTGAACACACGCTGGAAGGATGGCTGGAAGGTTACCTACTCACGGGTCGCCATGGATTTTTCTCCACCTACGAAGCCTTCGTGCACGTCATCGACTCGATGTTCAACCAACATGCGAAATGGTTGGCGATGTCCAAAGAAGTGCCGTGGCGCGCGCCCGTTTCGTCGCTGAATCTGCTCATCACTTCCACCGTGTGGCGGCAAGACCACAACGGCTTCACCCATCAAGATCCCGGCTTCCTCGATCTGGTGGTGAACAAGAGCCCCGAGGTGACACGCATCTATCTACCGCCCGATGTGAACTGTCTGCTGACCGTTGCTGACCATTGTTTGAAGAGTACCGATTACATCAATGTCATCGTGTGCGACAAACAGAAGCATCTGCAATTCTTGGACATGGATGCGGTGACCAAACATGTCAGCAAGGGCATCGGCATCTGGGATTGGGCGAGCAACGACCAAGGTAGCGAACCTGATGTGGTGATGGCCAGCGCGGGCGACATCCCAACCAAAGAGGCTTTAGCCGCTGTGGTGCTGCTACGCGAACACTTCCCCACTTTGAAGGTACGTTTCATCAACGTGGTCGACCTGTACAAGCTCACCCCAGCGAGTGAACACCCGCACGGCTTGACTGACCGTGACTTCGACAGTCTGTTCACCTTAGACAAACCTGTGATGTTCAACTTCCACGGCTACCCTTGGCTCATCCACCGCCTCGCTTATCGTCGCAACAACCACAAGAACTTCCACGTGCGCGGCTATAAAGAGAAAGGCAGCATCAACACACCGCTGGAGTTGGCGATACAGAACCAGATCGACCGCTTCAGCTTGGTCATCGACATCATCGACCGCATCCCAGCCCTGCACGTGGCCGGCGCGCACGTGAAAGAGCAGATGCTCAACAAACAGATCGAGTGCCGTAACTATGCGTATGAGCAGGGTATCGATCTGCCGGAAGTAGATAACTGGACGTGGCCATTCTAGGAATCAGGAATCGGGATTCAGGATTCAGGGGGGACGGCACGTTCTCCTTGTTCCGATTCCCCAATCCCAAGTCTACCTCCTACGAATCCCGAATCCTGAATCCTGAATCCTGCCCATGAAAACCATCCTCACCATCAACAGCGGCTCGTCGTCCATCAAGGCCAGCCTGTTCGAAGCGAATGGCACACGGCGAGATTTCCGCTATGGGCATCTACGCGACCACAGCAGTGCTTACGATGAGTTGATGCGTGAATTGGGCGGGCACACACCCGACCTCGTCGGACATCGCTTCGTACATGGTGGCGACATCACCGATGCGGCGCGCCTAGTGGACGATGTCGAGTTGGCACGACTTAAGAGCATCACCCATCTCGCGCCTTTGCATCTGCCCGGCAACTTGATGGGCTTGGAACTCTGCCGTGAACGTTTCGGCGTGCCGCAGATCGCCTGCTTCGACACCGCCTTCCATTCCACTATGCCAGAACTAGCCAAGCGTCTGCCCATCCCTTCGTCTTATGGATTGCGACGCTACGGCTTCCACGGTCTGAACTACGCACATGTCGCGTCTGTGTTACCCGATGTGCTCGGCAGCACCGCGAATGGCAATGTCGTCGTCGCGCATCTGGGCAGTGGTGCAAGTTTATGTCTGATGCGCGAATTGAAATCACAAGACACCACCATGGGCTACACCCCTGCGGGCGGCATCGTCATG
This sequence comes from Sideroxydans sp., assembly GCA_041752675.1. Classification (GTDB taxonomy): domain Bacteria; phylum Pseudomonadota; class Gammaproteobacteria; order Burkholderiales; family Gallionellaceae; genus Sideroxyarcus. Next base: position 6,579 of record JBGSWB010000101.1, read on the forward strand.
GGTACGCGCAGCGGTGACCTCGACCCTGGTGTGATGTTGGAACTGGCGCAGCGCCACGACATCGATACCTTGCGCGACATCGTGTTCCACCAGATGGGCTTGCTCGCCCTTTCTGAAGGTGAGAGCAGCGAGATGGAAGACCTGCTCGACAGCCAGAGTGTCGCAGCGAAGTTGGCGGTGGATTATTTCTGTAGGCAGGCGAGCGGTGCTATCGGCAACCTCGCCGCCAAAGCAGGCGGCATCGATGCGTTGATATTCACCGGCGGCATCGGCGAACACAGCGCCATCATCCGCGACAATATCTGCAGCACACTCGCCTTCATGGGCATCAAACTTGATGCGGCGGCGAACAAAACCAATTCGACTTACGTCGAAGCACTCGGCTCAAAACCCATCTGCATCATCCCCGCCGATGAAGAGCGCATGATCCAACAACTATGCCTACATCTGTGAAGCTCATCCTATACGGCACTACCTTCTGCCACCTGTGCGAAGAAGCAGAGGCATTGCTCCAAGCCATCGGCGTGAAAGCTGAACACATCGACATCGCAGAAGATGATGCCTTGCTTGAAAAGTATGGCGTGAGGATCCCTGTGGTGAAGCGGGAGGATACGGGTGTGGAGTTGGGGTGGCCGTTTGATGAGGCGGCGGTGAGAAGATTTATTTTGTAACGCGCGCCTGATGCAAGGTCAGGTTGTAACCCATTTGAGGCACTCGCGCTTTCTGATAATGGTCAGTCAAAGTAGAGTTAGAGCACATTGGGGATATGGCGAAGTTGTGCACGAGTATCTCGATCGGTAAACGACCGGACGACCGAGGTTGCGGAGTATTGAGCAATGACATAAGTGCTCCAAAGTACGGCATGAGGTAAATCACCGCCAGTATATCGTTCGTGAATAGCGGGGAAAACGGTGAGGTCACTTTCGATCTTCAGGACATCGTGATTGGGCTCGATACGGCGACACTCCTTAAGAAGATCGTTGAGGCGATGGTTGAAAGCTTTGACTTCTGTTTCGGACAGTCCTGCTTTCTGAACAAGGAAGGCTTTGAGGTATATCTCGGTAGCCATTCGGGCAGACATTGCCGCCTTTGGATTTGGGCGATGTTCGAGAAGTTGAGATATTGACGCTCTGAGCTCTCTATCAGCATTCATCATTAGCGACTTTGAGAAAGGCGAAATGCAGTTCGTTTTTTGAATGTCATCGAACCCATATCCGTAATCAATGCAGTCGACCCAGAACAGTGCGAAGCTCCGTGCGTCTTTAGACTCCAACATAAGTTCGCGTTTAAGGCTACTGGGTATACCTCGAAGGCTGTCTGGAGCCTCAAGCTTGAATTGTCCATAGCCAACGGGAATATCAACTGGCCAGAAACACGCATCGTAGTAGAAAGCTCCTGTAAACAGCGAACCAATATGGTGAGACTCCGGCTTGGTGTTCGAATAGAACCAATCGAATATTGCCTTTGAAGGAGCCGAATCAAACATCAGAGCGAGTACCCGAAAGTCCTTACAGTAGCGATCGAGTGCAAGAAACGGTCGCTGGCGTACCGCGATGTTCTGTTCTCGGAACTCTCGATTAACTTGTTGAAACCATTCGTCAGGCGGTATCTTCATGTCATCCACAGATGATGCGCTCTCATAGTTATTAGGCAGAGCCGATGTTCGTTCATGGCCGAACTCAGCCATTCGCCCCGAACATCATGCGCTTGGCCACAAACTTCTTCGCGAGCGGGATGTTATCCAGCAAGGTCAATGCAGCAGAGCGGAGGTGGCCTAATAGCGGCAAATCATTGGAGAACACTCGCACAAGACCATCGGTGAAGCGGATACCCGCGTTGCGGTCGATGCGGCGCGACTTTCTATAGGCAGCGCACATCGCAGCCGAACCGATATTTTCTGGCGCACTATCAAGAATGACCTGCGCCAATTCCCACGCATCCCTCACCCCCAAGTTGAAGCCCTGCCCTGCCACGGGGTGCAAAGTCTGTGCGGCATTACCGATGAGTACGGTGTGCGGGAAGGTGATATCTGGGGCGCGTTTCAAATGCAAGGGGTAACAACTACGTTTGCCGATTGTTAAAAATTCGCCGATGCGATCACCAAAGTGGTTTTGCAGATACGCTAAGAATGTCGCGTCATCCCAATTCAACATATCCTGTGCTGCTTGGTGAGTGGCGGTCAATACCAACTCATAGCCATCCAGATAGGGGAGCAATGCCATCGGGCCTTGCCTGGTGAAATGCTCGAACGCCCTGTCGGTGTTGGCTTGCGAAGTGGTGACATGCGCGATGACACCGCTCTGCCCATAATCAGTGATCTCTGGCGGATGCGTAGCCTCAAGCAACTTACCACCATCGGCGGCGACTGCAAGGCGTGTCGTGAGGGTATGTGTCTGGCCTTGGTGCTGATACTCGATCACGGTGGCATTGTCAGCATGGCGTAGCTCACTCACCATCGCGCCATAGAGGCAATTGACATCAGAATTCGCTAAGCCTTTTTGCAATGCTGCATGCAACATCGTGTACGGCAAGACATAGCCAAGGTCAGGCACCCTCATCTCTGCGGCACGCAAGGTGGTGTGGCCTGTAGTCTGATTCTGTGTGACTTCGATGACCTTGATGCCACTTACATCCCGCAAAGACTCCCAAACTCCCAAGCGTTGTAACAAGAGCCGCGTACCGTAGGACAGTGCCAACGCGCGCGGGTCGGTAGTATTTACCTCGGACTCACGCGCTTCCAGCAACACCACTTGCAATCCATTACCCTGCAAAGCAAGTGCCAGTGCAGCGCCCACGGGTCCCCCGCCGATGATGGCGACATCACATTGAGATTCATTCATGGCGCATGACCTCCTCAATCTCTTTCACCGTCTTGGGTGCAGCTTGTGTCAACACCTCATTGCCATTGGAAGTGATGAGCACATCGTCTTCGATGCGGATACCGATGTTCCACAGGTCACGCGGCACACTGTCTGAGGGGCGGATGTAACAACCCGGCTCCACGGTCAACACCATGCCGGATTGCAAAGGCCGCCAACTACCACCAACCTTGTACTCGCCCACATCGTGTACATCCATGCCCAACCAGTGGCCGGTGCGGTGCATATAGAACTGCTTGTAACTCTCGCTTTCCAGCACTGACTCGACCGAACCTTTGCATAGTTTCAAGTCGATGAATCCTTGCGCCAAGACGCGCAATGCCGCCTCGTGCGGAGCGTTCCATGTATTGACTGGCCTTGCCGCCGCAATGGCCGCCGCTTGTGCGGCGAGCACGATCTCATACACGTCTTTCTGTGCCGCACTAAAGCTGCCATTCACAGGGAAGGTGCGCGTGATGTCTGAGGCATACCCCCCTAATTCACACCCAGCATCGATGAGTAGAAGGTCTCCATCGTTTAGGCGCGCATCGTTGCCGACGTAGTGCAAGGTACAAGCGTTCGCACCACCGGCGACAATGCTGGTGTAAGCCGGATGGCGTGCGCCATGGCGGCAGAACTCGTGTAGCAACTCGGCTTCTACTTCATATTCATATTGACCTGTGCGAGTGAATCGCATCGCGCGGCGATGCGCCTCACAGGATATTTGTGCCGCTGCGCGCATGATGCCCACTTCATGCTCGTCTTTGAACAGACGCATCTCGTTCAACAACTCACGCACATCACGTATCGTATTCGGCGCTTGAATACCTGAACGCGCTTTTGCTTTGACCGCTTCACGCGCTTTGATAAGCCGCACATCCCAATCCCCCCCGATGGGGTAGAACAACGCAAGCTGGTTACCCATCAACTCGACCAGCTTCTCATCTAGCTGTTCGATGGGATAAGCCATATCAAAACCGAAATGCTCGGCTGCTGCATCGGGGCCGTGACGAAAGCCATCCCACACCTCACGCTCCGCATTCTTTTCGCGGCAGAACAAGATGCTCTGAGGCTCATCGCCCGCGATCAATAGCAACACCGACTCCGGCTCGGCAAACCCAGTGAGGTAATAGAAATGACTGTCGTGGCGGTAGTCGTAATGCGTGTCGGCATTGCGCGCCACTTCAGGCGCTGTAGGAATGACCGCGATCCCGTACTGCATCTTCTGCTGAAGAAGCTTGCGGCGTTGAACGTAGAGGGCAGTATCAGTCATGGGCTGCATTCTGCGATGCACGCAGTTGCTTGTCGAGTTCATCTAAGCGTTGTGGTGTGCCGACATCGACCCACACACCTTGATGATGCTCGCCACTTACTTTGCCTGCGGCGATCTGCTCACGCAGCAGCGGCGCGAGCGGCGCTTTACTACCGCGCGGGATGTGACTAAACAAATCAGGCCGATATAGTCCGATGCCACTGAATGTCAGCTTAGGAGCGACATCCGTCACTCTGGCTTGTTGCAAACCAAAATCACCCGCAAGGTGATGTGATGGGTTATCGACCAGCACAAGATGGATATTGTCTTTATCAACTTGCATCTGGGCTGCGAGAGCCGGTAAGCGCTCAAAATCGTAATCGCAATAAACGTCTCCATTGACCACTGCAAAAATATCGTCGCCCAGCAAGTAAGAGGCGAATGCGATACCGCCTGCCGTTTCTAGTGCAGAGCCTTCGTCCGAATAATGGATGGTCGCGCCGAACTGGCTTCCATCACCGAGGGCATATTCGATCTGCACGCCGAGGTGGGCATGATTGATGACGAGATCGGTGATACCTGCGCGCACCAGACGCTCTATGTGCCATACAATGAGCGGCTTGCCACCCACTTGCAACAAGGGTTTTGGTGTGTGGTCGGTGAGCGGACGCATGCGTTCGCCGCGTCCCGCTGCTAGGATCATCGCAAGCATGAAAAATGGCCTTTCACGATTGCTTCCTCGCCCGCTTGCGGGAGAGGATTGAGGTGAGGGAAATGCGCAGCATCATCGCTTATTTCTTCTCCGCTTGCATATTCAACTCAAGCAGCATGTT
>JBGSWB010000102.1:0-7164 GCA_041752675.1 Sideroxydans sp.
GCTTCTACCCCTTCAACGCCTTCCGATCCCTGCTCGGGATCGCTGGCGATGTCACTGCCCCGACCTACGCAGAGCTTTACTCCGTAAAATCACGAAACACTACATCTGGTAGGTGTCTGTGACAACCGGATAAGCACGGTATGAACAACGATGAAGAAGCGGATGTGTGGCAAAAAGACCTTACAGGCTCTATCGACCTGTGGATCGACGTGGGTATCCCCGATGAGAAACTCATCCGCAAAGCCTGTGGTCGTTCTAGGCAAGTGGTGGTGTATGCCTATGGTGGGCGCGTCGCAGACATGTGGTTCGAAAAAGAAAGAACTCAGTTCGAGCGCCAGAAGAACTTGACCATCATCAATCTCCCTGTCGAAACGACCAAAGAGCTCGCCAAATTAGCGCAGCGCACGATGAATCTTCAATGCATCATCCAAGATGGGCAAGTGTGGCTGAGTGACGGGGTGGCAAGTGTGCAGGTGGAGCGGGTGACGCTGAAACCTGCGGGCTGAATCTTGCAGTTAGGAGTTGAACTCGAACTGGGAGATGAGCAGATGGTGGTCTGAAGCCATCGTGGGGATGACATCGAAATCCACTAACTTCAATTGGCGGTCGAAGAAGATGTGATCAAGCACGTAGGGCATACGTCGCCACGTGACATCTCTGGTCTGTGCAGTCCTGAAACCTTCTTGCGCATATTGCTCTACCAATGCCGTGTGATTGCTGACGTTGAAGTCGCCGCCGAGTATCGTCGGAATGCGCGACTTCTTGAGTTGCTGCAACACCAACTGGCGTTGTTCTGAATGCACTTTGCTACTGGCTTTGAGCATGAAGAAAGCCAACAGATGAGTATCGTATAGCTGTATCTCATGGCCGTGGATGGTGGTCTTGGCGCCGATGAGCAGACGATCGGTCGGTGTCTTGGTCTCGCCGAAGAAATCGAACTCGATGTTCGGTGATGGGAGTTCGAGGCGGAATTCATCGTACAGCGGTGTCTTTGACAAGATGGCTAAGCCGATGCCAAAAGGAAGTTCGCGCGTATCTGACTTCGGATAGGAGAAATATCCGTGATAGTCAGGTAATGCTTGTCTTATCTGTGTGAAATTGGGCGGTGGTTCCACTTGCTTGCCATTGGGCAGGGCGTGTTCCACTTCTTGGAGCAGTACGATGTCAGCGTTAAGGCGTTTGATCTCGGCGATGGTCTGTTGCAGATCAATAGGCGCACCATCGGGATTGGTTTCATCCCAACCCTGACCGAACTGCATATTGAACTGAAGGACCGTGAATTTACCCATGAACGCTTTAGTTTGGATGTTTTTCGCAACTCTATAGAAACAACTAATAAGAATCAAGGAAACGCTTTACCCCTCATTGAATCAAGCAGTGCCTTTCAGAAACTGCTGGCGGCGCTGCTCAGGGAAGCGCTCTATGGCATAGCGCAACATGGTGCGCGGCATGTCTTGATAATGCTGGAGCAAGAAGGATTCTTCAGCTTCTCGGTCGCGTTTCCCGACCTCACGCAACATCCAGCCTACCGCTTTATGCATCAAGTCCTGTTCATCGTGTAACAAGGTCTTTGCGATGCTTAAAGTGTCATCGAAATCGTTGTTGCGAATGAAATAGAACGTCGAGATGATGGCGATGCGGCGTTCCCACAGCGAGGATGATCTGGCCATACGATGTAACACTTTGCGCGGTCGATCAGCCAAGTGACGGCCGACGATATGTGGTGAAGATACATCCACCAGATCCCAATTGTTGATATGAGACGTGTTCCCTAGGTAGAGGTCGAATGCTGCGATGCGGTCTTTGTCTGTGGCACGTTCATAGAACTGCATGAGTAGCAACAAAGCGAACAGGCGCTCTTCGTGATACTTGGAGTGCAACAGTGTGGTGATGGTGTCTAGCGCTACATCACGCTGTCGTTTCGCTAAAGCGCGCACGGGCGGCACTTTGATGCCAAGGAAAACATCACCCTCTCCGTATTGCCCAGGCCCCGTCTTGAAAAATCGTTGCTGCAGTATGACAAGCTCAGGTGAGGCGAGGGCGCGTAGCTCTGCGCTGAGACGGGCTGCGCTAGGCATGACTTAACGGCGCTTGCCGAGTAGAGAACCCAGCACGCCGCGTACGATCTGCCGTCCCACCTCCGAACCCACAGTGCGTACGACCGTCTTCACCAAAGTTTCGCCAACGCTCTGGCGGCGAGACGTGGTGCCACCCGTTCCGCTGCCGAAGATCCCACCTAACATCCCACCGATGCCGCTGTTTGCAGATTCCTTCTCTTCTGCGGCAGCAGTGACCTCAGCTTGCTTCTCTGCTGCTCGCCCTTTCAACTTCTCGTAAGCAGACTCACGATCCACTTCCTTCTCGTAATGTCCGGCGACGAGCGATTTAGAACGGATGGCGCTACGTTCTTCCGGTGTGATCGGGCCGATCTGTGCTTGCGGCGGCACGATGAGTGCACGCTCGACGATGCTGGGGCGACCTTTCTCATCCAACAGTGAGACCAAGGCTTCGCCTACACCGAGTTCGGTGATGACAGCTTGTTCATCCAAATCAGGGTTGTCGCGCATGGTCTCGGCAGCGGCACGCACGGCTTTCTGGTCGCGTGTGGAGAAGGCGCGCAAAGCGTGTTGAACGCGATTCCCCAGTTGGCCTAGGATCTTGTCTGGTACGTCGGCTGGGTTCTGCGTGATGAAATAGACGCCTACGCCTTTGGAACGGATGAGGCGCACGACCTGCTCGATCTTATCGACCAGAGCCTTTGGCGCATCACTGAACAGCAAATGTGCTTCGTCGAAGAAGAAGACCAGCTTAGGTTTTTCTAAGTCACCTGCTTCGGGTAAGTTCTCGAACAACTCGGACAACATCCACAGCAGCATGGTCGAGTAGACCTTGGGCGATTGCATCAGCTTATCGGCAGCGAGGATATTGACCATGCCCGCACCTTTGCTGTCGGTCTGCATCAGGTCTTCTATGTTGAGCATGGGCTCGCCGAAGAATCGTTCTGCGCCTTGGTTCTCCAGTTCCAATAGACCCCGTTGGATAGCACCAATGCTGGCGGTGGAGACGTTGCCGTATTCGGTGGTGAAATCCTTAGCGTTGTCGCCCACGTGTTGCACCATCGCGCGCAAGTCTTTGAAATCGAGCAACATCAGTCCGCTGTCGTCCGCGATCTTGAAGATCAATGACATCACACCTTGTTGCACATCGTTCAGGTTCAACATGCGTCCCAACAACAAGGGGCCCATGTCAGAGATGGTGGCGCGTACAGGATGTCCCATCTCACCGAACACATCCCAGAAAGTCACTGGATAGGCGCGATGCTCGAACCCTTCCAGTTTCAACTGTTCTACGCGCGCTTGCACCTTGGCATTGCCGCCGCCGATCTTGGCGAGTCCAGACAGGTCGCCTTTGATGTCGGACATGAATACCGGCACCCCGATGCGGCTGAAGGATTCGGCCAAAGATTGCAAGGTGACCGTCTTGCCCGTACCCGTCGCCCCAGTGATGAGGCCGTGTCGGTTCGCCATGTTAGGCAACAGCCCGAGTTCCATTTTGTCGTTCTTGGCGATGAGCATTGGTGCGAGCATACCGATTCCTTTTAGGGTGTTGATTATTGTGGTTTTTAGCGGCGCGAGAATAACAGCCACCCCGTCCTGTTTCAATCCTGAAATCTGGGTTTAAGGGGGGAGATGTAAAAAAAGATTAAAGGAATCTAAAGCGCTGCCGATAAGAGGTTTGAAGACAAGTCGTAGAGTGTTTGTAGACCGAAAGGAGGCCGAAAATGGCAGTCGCTGGTGTGAATTCAGGAAGTAACTACGTCTCGCAGGTGCAACCCCAGCCTCAGACGTATGTGGAAAGAGTAAAAGAGAAACCAAACGATAATGACCGTGACAATGTCACCAAGGTTGTGGCCGCGCAGCAAGAAGCGCCGAAACCAACCGTGAACACGCAAGGTCAGACAGTCGGTTCTGTGATTAGCGTAAAAGCCTGACCTGTAGGCAGTGAAAAAAAGGGGCGTGGTCTCTAATAGACCACGCCCTTTTCATTGGGTTTCAATTTGCCTCAGAGCCTACCTTGTAGCCACCACACCAAACGGGTCAGTCGGGTGAAGAAGCCCGTGATGCCGTGAGGCGCATAAGGCGCGTAAGTTTGTAGACGAGTGATCTTGCCATCGCGTGTCTCGACTACGAAGACTTGGTCAAAGTGCATGACCAGCCCCCCTTTGAATTCATGGTGGGTAGCCACTTCGATGCTGGCACTATCTCCCTCTATCCATACTTGACGTATGACGAAACTGGGTTTCACCAGATTCCTAAAACTCCAAGCCAATCCGCGTTCTATCTCGGTACGACCATGCATCACTGATTGAGGGTAGTGCGGGTCGATCATTACCGCATCATCGGCAAAACTCCCCATCACCATCGCCAAGTCTTTCGACATGAAGGCGGTAAAGAACGCGTCGATTTGATCTCGGGTGAGCATGGGGCAGAGCGGGGGACTTAGACTCCCGCGCTTTCCGCCTGAACGTCCGCGAAGTAGCTAGAGCGCACCATGGGGCCGCAGGCAGCATGTGAGAAGCCCATCTCTTTAGCGGCATCTTCGAACATCTTGAATGCATCTGGGGTGACGTAGCGCAACACAGGCAGGTGACCATCGGACGGCTGCAGATATTGCCCCAAGGTCAGCATCTCGACATCGTGCGCGCGCAGGTCGCGCATCACTTGTAGCACCTCTTCGTCGGTCTCACCCAAGCCCAGCATCAGACCTGACTTGGTCATCACGTGCGGGAAGCGCGCCTTGAACTCTTTCAGCAGCTTGAGTGAATGCGCGTAGTCAGCTCCAGGTCGAGCCAAGGAATACAGATGTGGCACGGTCTCTAGGTTGTGGTTCAGCACATCGGGCGGGCTGGGTGCCATCGCTTCAAGCGCGATATCGAGGCGACCACGAAAATCGGGTACCAGCGTCTCCAGCTTGGTATTGGGCGATGAGGCGCGGATGGCGGTGAGGCAATCGGTGAAATGTTGTGCGCCCCCATCGCGCAGATCGTCTCTATCTACGCTAGTGATGACGACATACTTCAGATTGAGCAAGGCGATGGAATGCGCCAGTTGTTTTGGCTCATTGGCATCGGGTGGTAACGGTTTACCGTGGGCCACATCGCAGAAAGGACAACGACGGGTGCACACGTCGCCCAAGATCATGAAAGTGGCCGTGCCTTTGCCAAAGCATTCGCCGATGTTGGGACAGGACGCTTCCTCGCACACGGTGTGCAGATTGTGCTCGCGCAACATACGCTTAACGTCGTGATAGCCCTGACCGCTGCCTGATTTGACGCGGATCCACTCGGGTTTGCGCAGGCGTTGTTGCAGGGGGACGATCTTGATGGGGTTGCGCGCCGTCTTGGCCGCGCCAGTTTGTTTGTGGGTATCGTTCATGGGCGCGGATTGTAAAGCATTAGGAATACCCAAGCATAAAGGTATGGTATATTTCTGCCTGTGGTTTATGCACTTCGACCCAACCGATTTTTTACTAGGAGAAACAAATGGAACATCAACTGCCAGCACTGCCCTACGCTAAAGACGCACTCGCGCCGCACATGTCTGCTGAGACATTCGATTACCACTACGCCAAGCACCATCAGGCTTATGTCACCAACTTGAACAACCTCATCAAGGGCACTGAGTACGAGAACCTCGATCTGGAAGCCATCGTGAAGAAGGCACCCGCTGGCGGCATCTACAACAACTCCGCTCAAGTGTGGAACCACACATTCTTCTGGAATTGCATGAAGCCAAACGGCGGCGGCGCTCCAACCGGTGCGTTGGCGGATGCCATCGCTAAGAAGTGGGGCAGCATCGATGATTTCAAAAAGGCGTTCCAAACTTCTGCAGTCGGCAACTTCGGTTCTGGCTGGACATGGCTGGTAAAGAAGGCTGACGGTTCTTTGGATATCGTCAACATGGGCGCAGCGGGAACACCGCTGACCACTGGCGACAAAGCACTGTTGTGCGTTGACGTATGGGAACACGCTTACTACATCGACTACCGCAACATGCGTCCTAAGTTCGTTGAGACATTCTTGGCGAGCTTGGTGAACTGGGATTTCGCCGCGAAGAACTTCGCTTAAGAGACTTACGTTCGCAACAAACTAGCCCAGCCTTGTGCTGGGCTTTTTATTATTCAGAACCGTCTGGCTGTTAAAATCCCACCATGAATAATCGCCTACTCTCTCTTACCAGTCGCCTGCGTTTCGCTTTCGAGGCATTCACTGAATTCCTTGCCCGCGTGTGGAAGCGCAGCTTCTATTTCTATCTAGCGGGTATCTTCTCTGTGTTCGCGGTGTTGGACACTACGGTGTTGCACATCACCAGTGAGATGCGCACTGCGGCGTTCGATGCCATGGTGCGGTACCGCATCTCACCGCCTAAGCCTGATCCGGACATCATCATCGTGGATATCAACGAGGCGAGTCTGGCTGCACTATCCAAAGACTACGGACGTTGGCCGTGGCCGCGTCAGGTGTTGGGCGAGTTCGTGGAGAACATCGAGAAGCAACAGCCGAAAGCGGTGGTGTTCGACATCCTGTACAGCGATGCGGATATCTACAACATGGACAGCGATGCGTATTTCGATGCGGCCATCGCGTCTGCCAACAATATCTACTTCCCTATGTTGCGTCTCGATCAGAGCGCGGATGCGTTGAGCCAGATCAAGGTCGAGCAGATCCCAGGTGTACTTCCGCTCGAAGATGAAGAGCTGCAAAAGGATGCGACGCTTGCCGTCATCCTGCCGCACTTCCAAGCGGCTATCGAAAGTGGTCGTTTGGGTACGCACAACGTGGTGCTGGATAGTGACGGGGTGGTGCGCAAATATCCAGTGTTTATCCCGAGCTATGGTTGGAAGGTGCCTTCGCTGCCCTCACGCATCGGTAAAGACTTAGGCTGGCCGGAACCTTCCACCGAGCAGATATTGCTCAACTGGCGCGGCAAGCCGTTCAGCTATCACTACGTGAGTTTCTCCGATGTCTATACGGACATGGGTAGCAGGAACAAGCAGCGTGCGCAGGATGAGTTCAAAGATAAGATCGTCATCATCGGTTCCACTGCACCGGGGTTGTTTGATCTGCGCTCGACACCGATGGCGAAGATGCATCCTGGTGTGGAA
>JBGSWB010000103.1:0-4257 GCA_041752675.1 Sideroxydans sp.
TGTCGGCCAATTCACGGAGCAGTCGATAATCAGTCTTGCTAACAGGGCACGCATCTCCATTCATGAACACGGTGCTTCCGTAGCATTGCATCTGCGTCTTCAGGTCGAGTGTTACCCCTGACTTTTCCACGGCCTGCTCGAACTTGGCTACGGACAAAGGTTTGTTCGGTGTATCGAAGAAGATGTGTGACTTGGGTTCGGAAAGATAGCAGCCCAAGAAGTTCGCTACATCCTCGTCATCCCATTTCACCTTGCGGATGGTGTCGGCGACCTGCTTTAGCATCTCGGGGCCGATCTCGGAGGGATGCTTTTGCAGCTTCAGATCGGGGTCGGCATACGTGCCTTTGATCTCGATGCGGTCTTGTAGATAGACCAAGAATTGTTCTGCCAATTCCTGATACCACGGAGTACGGAAGCCGATGGAGTAGGTCATGCAATCATCTTCAGCGATGCCGTTGTGTGCGCACTGTGGTGGTAGATACAGCATGTCACCCGGCTCCAACACCCACTCTTGTTCGACTTTGAAATCCTTCAGGATGCGTAGCGGTGCACCTTCGATCAATGTCTGGTCGGCTTGCGTGGAGATCTGCCAGCGGCGGTGTCCATGCCCCTGTAACAGGAAAACATCATAGATATCGAAGTGGGGGCCAACGCCGCCGCCTTTTGGTGCATAGCTAACCATCAGGTCATCGAGTCGAGCGTGCGGGATGAAGTTGAAGCGTTTGATCAACTCAGTCGCTTCAGGCAAGAAGTGATTCACCCCCTGTACCAGTACCGACCACTTGGCTTTGCCGAAGTCTTTGAAATCATCATGTGTGAACGGTGAATGTTGCAGACCGAACTTGCCGCGCTGTTGGGTGACTAGGCGCGCTTGCGCATCCTCAGTGCAGGCAAGATCGATCAACCCTTGCGGATCGAGTAAGCCTTTGAATCCGGGCACGGCCTGGCGGATGAGCAAAGGTTTCTTTTGCCAATAATCACGCAGGAATTCTTGCGGAGTGAGTCCGCCGAGTAGTGTGTTTTTCATACGGAGATTATAGCCTTGTGACAAGCCTTGAACAGCAAATTCAGCCCTGCCTCGCGGACAAAATTAGATAGAATGCGCGACAGGAGGACGGCATGCCACAACTACAAAATACACCACTGAAAGCGGGAATAGATGCCCCCCATTTCGAGTTGCCTGATGCCGATATGGAAACTTTCAAGTCGGTCTCTCAACAAGGCAAACACAACGTGGTCCTTTACTTCTATCCGAGGGACGACACCCCGGGCTGTACCATGGAAGCGAATGAGTTCAGCGACCATGAAGAGGACTTCGCTAAGTACGACACTATCGTGGTCGGTGTGAGTAGAGATGATTGCATCAGTCATGCATCGTTTCGCGACAAACATGGTCTCTCAGTGTTGTTGTTGTCAGACACGGAAGCTCGCGTTTGTAAGAAGTATGGCGTGATGTATGAAAAGGAAGTGGATGGACACAAGAAACAGTCCATCCTGCGCTCCACCTTCATCATCGACAAGCAGGGCAAGTTACGCCACGCTCTGTATGACGTGCATGCGCACGGACATGCTCAAGATATTCTTAAACTGGTAAAGGAAATGAAATGAAGATCGCAAAGAACGCAGTAGTCTCGCTCACCTATCAACTCGCGGACGCTGAAGGCACCGTGATTGAAAAAGCAGGCGACCCGATCAGCTACCTGCACGGTGGTTATGACGGTATCTTCCCGACTGTGGAAGAGGCATTGGAAGGCAAGAACATCGGCGATAAATTCTCCGTCAGCATGGAGCCGGACGACGCTTTCGGTGAATACGAACACGAACTCGTGCGTGCCGAACCACGTGACATGTTCCCTAAGGAAGTCGCAGTGGGTATGCAGTTCGAAGGCGGCGCAGAAGGTGATGATGACGAAGACTTCATGCTCTACACCGTCACCGAAGTGACAGATGATGAAGTGACGGTCGATGGTAACCATCCGCTGGCTGGCAAGTCATTGGTCTTCTCTGGCACGGTCACAGGTGTTCGCGCTGCTTCCGCAGAAGAGCTGACTCATGGTCACGTACACGGCGAAGGTGGTCATCACCACTAAGTTTTTCTGAGTGGTAAAAGTACAAAAGCCCGCATCAGCGGGCTTTTTTTTTGGAGCGTGGGCTGCGTCAGATACGCTTCGCCAACTCAGCCGCTTTTCCTAGGTAAGTCTGCGGACTGAGATCCTGCAAACGTTGCTTCTCGCTGTCAGGGATATCCAAAGTCTGGATGAAGGTGGCGAGGCTCTCGCGATTGATACCGCCCTTGCCGCGAGTCCGTTCCTTCAGTTTGTCGTAGGCATCGGGCACATTATAACGACGCATCACGGTCTGGATCGGCTCAGCCAACACTTCCCAACTGTTGTTCAAGTCATCCGCCAAGCGCTGCGGATTGGCTTCCAGTTTGTTCAGCCCCTTCAAGCAGGATTCATAGGCCAACAAGGTGTAACCCATTGCCACGCCCATGTTGCGCAACACGGTGGAGTCGGTGAGGTCACGCTGCCAACGTGAGACAGGCAGCTTCTCGGAAAGGTGTTTCAACAACGCATTGGCCAAGCCCAGGTTGCCTTCTGAGTTCTCGAAGTCGATCGGATTCACCTTGTGTGGCATGGTCGATGAACCTACTTCACCGGCGACCACTTTCTGCTTGAAGTAACCCAGAGAGATGTAACCCCAGATATCGCGGTTCAGATCGACGAGGATGGTGTTGGCACGTGCATACGCGTCATACAACTCGGCCATGCAATCGTGCGGCTCGATCTGGATGGTGTAAGGGTTGAACGCGATGCCTCGAGCTTCGACGAAACGTTTGGCGAAGCTCTCCCAATCCACGTCTGGGTAAGCAGAAAGATGTGCGTTGTAATTGCCCACTGCGCCGTTGATCTTGCCCAATATCTCGACTGCAGCGATACGCGCATGTGCGCGACGTAGCCTATGCACCACGTTGGCCATCTCTTTGCCCATGGTGCTTGGTGTTGCAGTCTGGCCGTGGGTGCGGCACAACATGGGAACGTCCGCCAGTTGGTGCGCGATGCTGCGCAGCTTATCGATGATGGCTTGCAAGCCAGACAACATCACTTCTTTGCGCGAGTGGTTGAGCATCATCGCGTGACTCAAGTTGTTGATGTCTTCTGAGGTACAGGCGAAGTGGATGAATTCGAGTGCCTTGGAAGTCTCAGGGTTCTCGCCCAGCTTCTCACGCAACCAATATTCGATCGCCTTCACGTCATGGTTGGTGCGACGCTCGATCGCCTTGATCTGCTCGGCATCCTCTTCAGAGAATCGGGCGGCGAGTTGATCGAGCTGGGCGATGGTGCCAATGGTGAAAGGCGGCAATTCTTTGATGCCAGCTTCCGCACTCAAGGCTTTGAGCCATTCGATCTCAATCAGGAGGCGATAGCGGATCAAACCGTATTCGCTGAAGTATCCGCGCAAGGATTCGACCTTGCTTTGATAGCGACCATCGAGTGGAGAAAGGGCGGTGAGGGCGGAAAGCGTCATGGTGTCGTTGCCGAAAAAAATGTAGGCGCGCATTTTACCTGCGCTAACCAGATGAAGCTACGCAATGATGCCGCCCCCCAGGCAGACATCACCGTCATAAGCGACCACGGACTGTCCGGGGGTGACAGCCCATTGCGCCTCATCGAAAGTGAAGTGAGCGCTGTCGTCGGAAGTGATAGAGATACGGCAAGCCGCATCCTGTTGGCGATAACGGGTCTTTGCTGCAAAAGGTAGATAGACATCGGGTGCCTGACCGCTGATCCAATGCATATCAAGCGCATCCAACTCTGGAGCAAGTAGCGCGGGATGGTCGTGTCCCTGCACCACGATGAGGCGGTTGTTCGCCATGTCTTTTCCCGCCACGAACCACGGCTCGCCATTGCTCTCTTTGCCGCCGCCGATGCCTAGTCCTTGGCGTTGACCGTAGGTGTAGAACGACAGCCCCATGTGTCGCCCCATCAACTTGCCTTCTGGAGTCAGCATGTCACCAGGTTTGGTGGGCAGATAGCGATTCAAGAACTCACGGAAAGGGCGCTCACCGATGAAGCAGATACCAGTGCTGTCTTTCTTTGCAGCGTTGGAAAGATTGTGCTGGTGTGCGATCTCGCGCACCTTCGATTTGGGGATGTCGCCCAGAGGGAACATCGACTTAGATAACTGAAGTTGATTCAAGCGATGCAAGAAATAACTCTGGTCTTTGCTGTGGTCATCCGCCTTGAGCAACTGGAA
>JBGSWB010000104.1:0-1871 GCA_041752675.1 Sideroxydans sp.
TGCGCTCCACCCTGCTCTGCCTGGCACTCATATCTCCCTCGGTAGTGAATGCCGCCGCATTGAATGACATCGATGCTGTACCCCATCTGAACAAACAAGGAAAAGACAGCTATCGCGCGTTCTTGGCCTCGGACAAGCACCGCGCCTTCGCTATCGCTCCTGGAGGAACATGGGGATGGAAAGGTGCAGAGTCCTCAACCGAGCCTGCGGTTGAAGAAGCGCTGTTGGCTTGTCAGATCGAGACCGAGCAAAAGTGTGTGTTGTATGCGACCAACGATGATGTCGTGTTCGACAACCAAGCATGGGCAAGGTCTTGGCAACCGTATCCAGACCGCACTGCCGCGAAGCGCGCTCCCATCGGCATCGCGCGTGGCGATCGCTTCTACGACCTGCGCTTCAAAGACACAGCCGGAAGACCCATCACTCTTTCCGAACTGCGCGGCAAAGTCGTGTTACTGCATTTCTGGGGTTCGTGGTGCCCACCGTGTCAGCGCGAACTACCTGAACTGCTAAAGCTCCAGCAAGCCCTGCGCAAATCATCAGACATCAAGATGGTGTTGCTACAAGTGCGAGAAGACTTCGCGACTTCCCGCCGAGCCATCGCTCGTCAAGGTCTGAAACTTAAACTGCATGATTCAGGTTCAAAAGATTCAAAGGACCAAAGTTTGTCACTCGCGGATGGCACGATACTCAGCGACCGTGACATCGCCGCCGTCTTCCCCACTACCTACGTTCTGGATAAACACTGCATCGTTCTGTTCTCGCACAATGGGCAGGTGCACGATTGGCTTGGGTATCTGCCCTTGCTCAAGGACGCTGCCGCAAGATCTGGCAAATGATTCACCCGACGCTGTGTGCTGATCCATCCCGCACAGCCCCTCATTAATTCGATAGCAACAAGTCCTTAAGGAGAACTGCATGCTCGTCACATTCACCACCGAAGCCTATGCCGACATCACCATGTTTGGGGAGCACGCCCTACCCCTGCTGAAAATGATGGGGCACAGCGGAACAGTGCCCAGCGCCATTCGTGCGGAAGATATCCCGGTTGCACTCAACCTTTTGACGACAGCTATCAATGCACAACGGTCCGCTGCACCTATTGAGAAAAAGCAGAGTGACGAACCCGTGGTGAGTATGGCGAGCCGAAGTCTGCCTTTGATCAACTTGCTGACCGCCGCAGCCAAAGCAGGCAAACACGTTTCGTGGAAATAGGGTTCCAGTCGATGAACGGCACTTGTCACACGATCAACCTGAAACGAACAGGTAGCTCAATGGCCGCTTTGCGGCGAAGAGAAATCGTGGTTAGACTTCGCCAATCGGCCAGCAAGCGACAGTCTGAGTTAGAAACTCGAAGCCAGATAACTGACGTTCGTCATGGGCGGTAGCGTGCCATCAAGGAACAGTGCGGGTTGTAAACTCACCGCGTGAAACAGGTGTTAATCTCAAGTGGGATCAGCTCAGACGATGGTGCAAATATAGGGTTCAAAAGAAGTCATTAATGTCGATGCTAAAGCCGAATGTCATAATACCTAGCCATTTTATACATACCGCTGCTGTTGACAGCTTCAGCTATCAGTCTATAAATCCTCTGTACTTGTAATTCGTTACCCGCACATCACACCGCAAGTACGGTGAGAGGCGTTCCACGAACCCCAGATTAGGATAATGGCACAAGGTAAATTTCCGCAAAGACGGAAAGTTTTTCCGGTTTCTAACTACCTACTTTGCATCACTAGTGTCCGGTTAAAAACGACCCCATGACTCTGGAACCCTTATCTGATGCCACTTACGGAGATTTTCATAGTGTCTCCGACTTGAACGGCAAACAGTCCTTCGTGCAATCTTCCAGCTTTCCTGCTGCGGGAGAT
>JBGSWB010000105.1:0-5147 GCA_041752675.1 Sideroxydans sp.
CTGTTGGTGAAAGCGGGCTCCGGCGCGCTGACGTTCGGCCAACCCAGCTCTTCCGGCGTGCCCGCCGAGATCGCCGCGTTGACCACGGTGTTGGATTACAACGATGCAGCTGGTCTGGAAAAAGCCTTTGCTGAATATGGCAACGAGATCGCCGCCGTGATCGTCGAGCCGGTCGCGGGCAATATGAATCTGATCCTACCGAAGCGCGAGTTCCTCGATGCGATGCGCAAGCTTTGCACCCAGCACGGTGCGGTGCTGATCCTTGATGAAGTCATGTCCGGCTTCCGCGTCGGCCTGCAAGGTGCGCACGGCCATTACGGCATCAAGCCAGACCTCATCACCTTGGGCAAGGTGATGGGCGGCGGTCTGCCTGCCGCAGCATTCGGCGGACGTCGCGACATCATGCAATGCCTCGCCCCGCTCGGCGCGGTATATCAGGCAGGTACCTTGTCGGGCAATCCCGTCGCCGTCGCCGCAGGCTTGACCACCTTGAAGCTGGTGCAGGCGCCCGGCTTCTATGATCGCCTGACGCAACTCGCCAAACAGATGACCGAAGGCCTGACCGCCGTCGCTAAGAAACACGGCATCCCCTTCAGCGCGCAATCCATTGGCAGCATGTTCGGCCTTTATTTCAGCGCGACCGCGCCGACTTCGTATGCCGAGGTGATGGCCAGCGACAAGGCCGCGTTCAATCGCTTCTTCCATGCCATGTTGGCCGAAGGTGTGTACCTTGCACCCTCCGCATTCGAGGCTGGCTTTGTGTCGGCGGCACATAGCGATGCGGACATCGCGGCGACCATCGCTGCGGCTGACAAAGTCTTCGCGGCCTGGAAATAATGGGACTCTTCTCGCAGGCCAAGTTCTACACCACGGTCAACCACATCAAGGATCTTCCTTTCCACGGCGGAAAGGAAGTCGCCTTTGTTGGCCGCTCCAACGCAGGTAAGTCGAGCGCCATCAATACGTTGGCGAACCATGTGCGTCTGGCTTACACCAGTAAGACACCGGGACGCACGCAACACTTGAACTACTTCGATCTGGGCGACCAACGTTTCATCGTTGACTTGCCGGGCTACGGTTACGCCAAAGTGCCGCCTGATGTACAAGCGCATTGGGAAGAGCTGCTGGGTGAGTACCTGCAAACGCGTGAGGAACTGGCTGGTTTGATCATCATCATGGATGCGCGCCATCCACTCACCGATCGCGATAAATGGATGATGGGCTGGTTCGCGATCACGCAGAAACCCGTGCACATCCTGCTGACGAAATCGGACAAGCTGAGCCGCCAGCAATCCACACAGACCTTGCGTGATGTGAATGCCTTCTTGCAACAGAACTTCCCACAATGCTCAGCGCAACTGTTCTCTAGCTTGAAGAAGGTGGGAATAGAAGAGGCTGAAGGCGTGATCGGGAAGTGGTTCGCACAAGAGCCTGAAGCCTAGCCCAGCAACACCAGCCCCCACACCGCGCAGATCGTCAGCAGGCTGATGAACACAGCAGCACTGCCGATATCCTTGGCACGCTTGGCGAAGGGGTGGTGATCTAACGAGGTATGGTCCACTGCCGCTTCGATAGCCGAGTTCAATAGCTCGACGATCAACAACAACAGCACGCTCGCCACCATCAGCGCTTTACCGAGGCCGCTCGCCGAAGTGAGGAACGCAGTGGGAATCAAAACTACCGCCAGCAACACATCCATGCGGAACGCATCTTCATGTTTGAATGCGGCACGCAATCCATCCATGGAATAGAACATCGCGTTCCAAAGTCGTTTCAAACCGGTCTTACCTTTGTATGCATTACTCATCTTTTGGGTGAGCCTGTCGTAGCTCGTATGTTGAATGGATGGATTATATTCGCTGGAGTCGATCCAAGCCCTGTATACCCCAAAAGTTCGACTACCAATCCTGCGCCACCGGATTCTGACATGCGACTTGGAACAGCTGCCTGTCTTCTAGTCGCATAGCCGTGAGCGCTCCGCCCCACAAGCAACCTGTATCGAGTGCGATGACGTTCGGCGTGACCTTCAGACCCAGTGCCGACCAGTGACCGAAGAACACCGTAGCGTCTTGGCTGGCACGTTTCGGAACATCGAACCAAGGTACAAAACCTGCCGGTATCTTCTCTACTTCACCTTTGAACTTGTATTCCATCTCACCTACCGGCGTGCAGACGCGCAGTCGAGTGAAGGCGTTGGTGATGACTCGCAAGCGCTTGTAACCAGATAGCCCATCATCCCAACTGTTGGGCGTGTTGCCATACATATGCTCAAGGAATTTTACGTAGTCATCACCACGCAACGCGGCTTCCACCTCGCGCGCCAGTTTCGTGGCTTGCTTGATACTCCATTGCGGCAATAAACCCGCATGCACCATGACGTTGTTGGCTTCGACATACATCAAGCGTTGCTGGCGTAGCCATGTGAGCAGCTCGTCACGGTCGGGCGCTGCCAATATCCCATCCAAAGTATCGCTACGATGCAATTGCGCCACGCCCGCAGCGACGGCGAGTAGATGCAGATCATGGTTGCCCAAGACAGTGATGGCGCTATCGCCAAGCGACTTCACCAAACGCAACACCTCTAACGATCCCGAACCACGATTGACTAGATCGCCCACAAACCACAACTTATCTTTTTCGGAATCAAACTCAAGCTTCTTCAATAGCATTTGAAGTTCGATAAAACACCCCTGAATATCCCCCACCACATACACACTCATAGTGACCTGCCATCTAATAACGTTAGAATAGAGTATCAGAAATCCTGTGATGCCTTCTTCAACTAGAACATGACCAGCTTCCAACTCTATCTGCGCTTGATGCGTTACGTGCGACCTTATTGGAAGGCGTTCGCTGTCTCTATACTCGGGATGGCGATAGCCGCAGCAACTGAACCCTTGTTACCTGCTTTGCTCAAGCCTTTCCTCGATGGCACATTCGTGCAAAAGGATAATGTAGTGATGATGTGGGCCCCCATCTTTATTCTAGTGATCTTTTTTATTCGCGGATTAGTAGGATTCATAGGCTCCTATGCGATCAATTGGGTGGGGAATAAAGTGGTCATGGATCTGCGCGCAGAGATGTTCGCCAAACTACTTTCGCTGCCAACACGTTATTACGATGACCACGCTACAGGAGCATTGATTTCCAAGCTCACGTATGACGTTACAAACGTCACTGGCGCAGCCACGAGCGTAGTGACAGTCACCATTCGTGATTCCATCATCATCTTGGGACTGCTAGGATGGCTACTATATCTCGATTGGAAATTGACGCTGATCACATTACTGATCGTGCCTGTCGTCGCCTTCGTGATTCACTTCATCAATCGACGTTTGCGCTCATCCAGCCGCGAGACGCAAAGAGCGATGGGCAGCATCACTCAAGTCATCGAAGAGAGCGTGACCGCCCACAAAGTCGTGAAATTGTTTGGCGGGCAAAGCTATGAAAAACAGCGGTTCGAAGAAGAGACCAACTCTGTGCGACGCCAAATGATGAAACAAGCGACAGCAGCGTTGGCTAACGTACCTATCGTTCAGATGGTGGCGGCAATCGCATTGGCCTTCGTCATTCACCTTGCCATTGGAAAAGCGCAAAGCGATGCAACGACGGTTGGTGGATTCCTCTCGTTCGTTGCAGCCATGCTTATGCTGACCGCGCCGCTTAAGCGTATCACCAGCATCAACGAATATATTCAACGAGGCTTGGCTGCTGCTGAAAGCGTATTTGAGTTGATCGATACCTTAGGAGAAACGGATACAGGAACTACAATGCTAGATCGCGCATCTGGCGCATTATCATTTGAGCATGTCAGCTTGTCCTATCAATCCGATGAGCGACTAGCTTTAAATGACATATGTTTAGAAATTCCCGCAGGGCAGTCTGTCGCGCTGGTCGGCTCATCGGGCAGTGGCAAGAGTACGCTCGCCAATCTAGTCCCTCGTTTCTACTTGCCTACCCAAGGAAAGATCACGCTGGATGGTCATGACATCAATGATCTGAGTCTAGCCAGTCTGCGATCTAACATTGCGCTGGTAAGCCAAGAGGTTGTGCTGTTCAACGACACCATCGCTGCCAATATCGCCTATGGCCAGATGCGAGAAGTACCCGAGGACGAGGTCATTGCTGCTGCGACAGCGGCTCATGCGATGGAATTCATCCGCGACCTTCCCTTGGGTCTAGAGACCTTGGTAGGAGAAAAAGGGGTCAGACTTTCAGGTGGCCAACGTCAACGCATCGCAATCGCAAGAGCGATCCTCAAGAATGCACCCATATTGATTCTGGATGAAGCGACCTCAGCGTTAGATAGTGAATCCGAACGACACGTACAAGCCGCCTTAGAGACATTGATGCGCGGACGCACCTCTTTAGTCATCGCACACCGTCTTTCAACTATAGAGAAAGCGGATCGGATAGTAGTGTTGCAAAAGGGGCAGATCGCAGAGGCAGGCACTCATGCTCAACTGCTTGCCAAGGCTGGCGTTTATGCTCAATTGCATCGAACGCAGCTCAATGCACCACTTGATTCCAATTGAGGAACATCCTGCTCCTCCTTAACTGATGCAAAAAATGAAGCTGCCAAAAAAAATATTGATCGCATACGTTCGCTTTCCTCCAATCGCTTTTGAATTGAAAGAAGCATTTGAAGCGATGGGGATTGAAGTGAGCATATTTTTAGCCTCTGAAGTTCCAGTGAGTTTTGTGCACAAAAAGGTCTTTCGAAGATTAACCAAATGGGCTTGGAGCTTGCGTTTGGTTAAAAAGGGAGTGGGGCTTTTCTTGGATCACCCATTACGTTGGGAAAATGTTGCGGGAGATAGACTCTATCAGGCCTATCAAGACTTTCAGCCCGATTTGGTGCTGTTCATACAAGAACCTACCTATGGAAATCGCGGAAACAAAGTGCTCCACAAGATCACAGCTCCAAAAATCGGCTGGAACGTTGAAGCATATGAGGAGATAGAACGCCTAAAAGAGAGTTGCCAATTCTTTGATGCGTACAATTTATTGGCGGATTCTAGGATGAAGTGCAATTTTGAGTAACGCTGGTTGGTGGGAGAGATGCGGTAGCATCGATGTCCTTTGACCGGCAAGTCGAAATTACACAGATGAACTACACACACCTCACCCGAGAAGAACGATACCAG
>JBGSWB010000106.1:0-9127 GCA_041752675.1 Sideroxydans sp.
CAGTATCTGCCCTTGGTTGCCGAGCGTGTGTTGCAAGGTTATCGCCAGAACAATGATGAGAATGGTGGCGTTGTTTTGTTGCAGAGCTACCTGCAAAAATATCCATCCCTCGACCTGATGAATGTCTTATTCAGCGTCATCCTGCAACGCGATGGAGCGGAAGCGGCATATCAGTTGGTTCGTAACGAATTGAAGCGCAATCCTAGCTTGCTCGGTTTGGACAAGCTGTTGGAGGCCCAATTGCTTGGGTATAGCGGTGAGCGTCGCTCGGACATCGAATTAGTGAAGAGCCTCATCCACAATCGCACACGCAGTCTGGCGATGTATCGCTGCGGCCATTGCGGTTTCAAAGCTAAACAATTTTATTGGCACTGCCCTGCATGCCACAGTTGGGAAAGCTACTCACCTAAGCGTAGCGAAGAGAATGGATTGACCATATGAAAGACGCAAAGATCATCGTCGCCCTCGACTATCCTCAAGCAGCACCTGCGTTGGCGTTGGTGCAACGACTGGAACCCTCCTTGTGTCGCTTGAAAGTGGGCAAGGAGTTGTTCACTGTCGCAGGCCCACAGTTCGTGGAGCAATTGCAAAAACGTGGCTTCGATGTGTTCCTTGATCTTAAATTCCACGACATCCCCAACACGACCGCACATGCCTGCAAGGCTGCCGCATCGCTCGGTGTGTGGATGGTCAACGTACATGCGCTGGGTGGAAGACGCATGATGGAGACCGCACGTGAGGCATTGGAGAACGTGGCGAACCGCCCAAAACTCATCGCAGTCACAGTGTTGACCAGCATGGCGCAGGAAGACTTGCAAGGTATCGGCATCACCGCATCACCTGCCGAGATGGTCTCGCGTCTGGCGGGATTGGCAAAGGATAGTGGGCTGGATGGTGTCGTTTGCTCAGCGCAGGAAGCAAGCGCGCTACGTCAGCAATGCGGCAAGGATTTCTGTCTGGTCACGCCGGGTATACGCCCTGCGAATGCTGCGGCAGACGATCAATCGCGCATCATGACGCCACGCTCAGCTTTGGAAGCGGGATCTAGCTATCTGGTCATCGGTCGTCCCATCACGCAAGCAGCAGATCCATTGATCGCACTCAAGGAAATCTCTCAAGACATAGGAGGTGCAGCATGAAGCTGCCGTCATTCGAAAAAGCTCGGATATTGGTCGTTGGCGATGTGATGTTGGATCGCTATTGGTTTGGTGACGTGCATCGCATCTCGCCAGAAGCGCCGGTGCCGGTTTTGAAGGTGAGCCGAGTCGAAGAGCGACCTGGTGGTGCCGCCAACGTGGCGCGCAACATCGGTTGTCTGGGGGCTAATTGCACCTTGTTATCGGTGGTCGGTGCTGACGAGGCGGGCGATTGCCTGCAACGTTTGTTGACTGAGCAGGGGAGAGTAGAAGCGTTGCTGCATCGCGATGACAGCATCTCTACCATCGTCAAGTTGCGCGCCATCGCACGTCATCAACAACTACTGCGTATCGATTTCGAGACGCCTCCGAGCCATGAAGTATTGAATGCGAAGCTGGCTGATTTCCATGCCAAGCTGCCCCTTGCCGATGTGGTCATCTTGTCTGACTACGGCAAAGGTGGTTTGACCCATATCGCGGAGATGATCAAGGCGGCACGTGCAGCTGGGAAGCCTGTGTTGGTAGATCCCAAAGGTGACGACTATGCACGCTATCAAGGCGCGACACTGCTCACGCCGAATCGTAGCGAGTTCCGTGAAGTGGCAGGCAACTGGAAAGATGAAGCTGAGCTGAATGCCAAGGCACAAAAACTGCGTGCCGATCTAAAACTGGATGCATTACTGGTGACACGAAGCGAAGAAGGGATGACTTTGTTCCGTGATAAAGAGGTGATGCATGAGCCGACACAAGCGCGTGAGGTGTATGACGTGAGTGGTGCGGGTGACACGGTCATCGCTACGCTGGCAGTGATGCTGGCAAGCGGTGCAGATATGGCGGATGCCGTACGCATCGCAAATCGCGCAGCCGGTATCGTTGTGGCCAAATTGGGCACGGCAACGGTGTCGCGTGCAGAGATATTAGAAGACATGGGGAGTTGATATGTATTACATCGTTACTGGAGCAGCAGGATTCATCGGATCGAACATCGTCAAGGCGCTCAACGAGCGTGGCGAGACCAACATCATCGCGGTCGATAATCTGAAGACCAACACTGACAAATTTAGGAATCTCACCGATTGCGATATTGCTGACTATCTCGACAAGAATGTCTTTTTGGAAAAATTGAAAGACGGTCAATTCAAAGGCATCACCACCGCCGTGCTGCACGAGGGAGCATGTTCGGACACCATGGAGACCGATGGTCGCTACATGATGGAGAACAACTATCACTATTCGCTCTCCCTGCTCGATCACTGCCAGCGTGAAGAAGTGCCGTTCTTGTATGCTTCTTCCGCTTCTGTGTATGGTGGCGGTGGCGTGTTCAAAGAGAGTCGCGAATACGAATCACCGCTCAATGTGTATGCCTACTCCAAATTCTTGTTCGACCAAGTGGTGCGTCGCCGTTGGTCCAATCGCACATCACAGATCGCAGGCTTCCGCTATTTCAACGTGTATGGAAAGCGTGAGCAGCACAAGGGGCGCATGGCTTCGGTGGCTTACCATTTCTTCAACCAGTATCGTGCGGAAGGCTACGTGAAACTGTTCGAAGGTTGTGATGGTTATGCCAACGGCGGTCAGCGTCGCGATTTCGTCTCTATCGAAGACGTGGTCAAGGTCAACATGTTCTTCTTGGATCATCCAGGCAAGTCCGGCATCTTCAATCTGGGTACGGGCAATGCGCAAAGCTTCAATGATGTGGCCGCTGCCACAATCAACACCTTGCGTGTCGCCAAGGGAGAGGCTGCATTGAGCTTGGAGCAGATGCACCAGCAGCAACTCATCCGTTACATCCCATTCCCGGATGCGTTGCGCGGTAAATATCAGAGCTACACTCAGGCAGACATCAGCGCTTTGCGCGACGTGGGCTACACCGAACAGTTCCTGACAGTGGAACAGGGTACGGCCAACTATGTGAAGCACATGTTGGCGAAGTCGGCCTAAGCTGAAGTTGTTTGTTGTAGATCATCGAACCCGCCTGCGTCATTAGGCGGGTTCGTTTTTGAAGGCTTAGATTGAAATCTTCATAGCATATGACCAGAGGTTAGTTAGTCATATGGCTGAATTCCGCTAGACTTCACCAATCCTTATCCAACACACGAGGTGTCACATGTCGAACGTATTCGCAAACAACTCTTTATCCGTCGGACGAACACCGCTCGTTAAACTGAATCGCATCGGCGATGGCGCGAAGGCGACCATCCTCGCCAAGATCGAAGGGCGCAACCCCGCGTACTCGGTCAAGTGCCGTATCGGTGTCGCGATGGTGGATGACGCCGAGAAGCGTGGTGTGCTCGGCCCTGGTAAAGAGATCGTCGAGCCGACCAGTGGCAACACGGGTATCGCGCTAGCGTTCGTCGCTGCTGCACGGGGCATTCCGCTCACCCTGACCATGCCTGAGACCATGAGTGTCGAGCGTCGCAAACTGTTGGTCGCCTTTGGGGCGAAGCTGGTGCTGACCGAGGGGGCTAAAGGCATGAGTGGCGCGGTCGCCAAGGCCAAAGAGATCGCCGAATCCGATCCAAAATACGTGCTGTTGCAGCAGTTCGAGAATCCAGCCAACCCGGCGATCCACGAAGCGACGACGGGACCAGAGATATGGGAAGACACCGATGGCAACATCGACATCCTCGTGTCGGGTGTGGGCACCGGCGGCACCATCACAGGCATCTCGCGTTACATCAAGAAGACACGAGGCAAGGCGATACGCTCAGTCGCTGTCGAACCGGCCGCCAGCCCTGTCCTCACGCAAAAGCGCGCAGGGCTAGACTTGAAGCCTGCGCCACACAAGATACAAGGCATTGGCGCGGGTTTCGTGCCGGGGGCGCTAGACCTCTCCTTGGTGGATGACATCGAACAAGTCACCAACGAAGATGCTGTGTTGTATGCACGTCGTTTGGCGCGCGAGGAGGGCATCTTGTCAGGCATCTCTTGTGGTGCGGCGGTGGCAGTCGCCGTTCGTCTAGCACAGCGACCAGAGAATGAGGGAAAGGCCATCGTGGTCATCTTGCCCGATTCAGGCGAGCGCTACCTCAGCTCCATTTTGTTTGAAGGCATGTTCGACGCTACCGGTATCGCTATCTAACGGGCGTAACGAGAAGTCACTACTGTTATAACTCGTTATGCCCGTTTCCCTCACCTCAATCCTCTCCCGCAAGCGGGAGAGGAGGCAACCGAGCCGCTACGCGAGTGCTGTGATACTGCTAGCAGTGCAAAACAGAACGCCAGCATTTATCATGCTGGCGTTCTCCATTTTTGGATCCGCAATATGTACAAGACATTAGACGACTACGTTGGCAACACACCGCTGGTCAGGCTCAAACGTATTCCCGGTAACACCTCCAATATCATCCTCGCCAAGTTGGAGGGGAACAATCCAGCAGGGTCGGTGAAGGATAGACCAGCACTTTCGATGATCCGGCGTGCTGAAGAGCGCGGTTCGATCAAACCGGGCGACATACTCATCGAGGCGACCAGTGGCAACACGGGCATTGCACTTGCAATGGCGGCGGCGATGCGCGGCTACAACCTCATCCTCGTCATGCCTGACAATCAAAGTATCGAACGTCGTCAGACCATGCAAGCATTCGGCGCAGAACTCATCTTGACGCCGAAAGAAGGCAGCATGGAGTTGGCGCGCGACACGGCTGAAAGATTGCGCGATGAAGGACGCGGCATCATCCTCGACCAGTTCGCTAATCAGGATAATCCGCTGGCACATTACGAAGGGACTGCGCCGGAGATATGGCGCGATACACAAGGCCGTGTCACCCACTTCGTCAGCAGCATGGGCACGACGGGAACCATCATGGGCTGCTCGCGTTACTTCAAAGAAGTGAATCCCAATATCCAGGTCATCGGCGTGCAGCCAGAAGAGGGCGCACAGATACCCGGTATCCGTAAATGGCCAGAAGCTTATCTACCCAAGATATACAGCCCAAAGAACGTCGATGCGTTGGAATATGTGGGACAACAAGATGCAGAAGTGATGATGCGGCGCTTGGCCAGTGAAGAAGGTATCTTCTGTGGTGTGTCTTCGGGCGGCGCTTTGAGTGTGGCTTTGCGCATCTCACAAAAAGTGCAGAACGCCACCATCGTGTTCATCGTGTGCGACCGGGGTGACCGCTATCTTTCTACAGGCGTGTTTCCTGCCTAATCGTTCTGCGCGATCCGCTGTTTAGATAGTGCTGGATTCGCTGCGAAGTAACGTTTGATACCACCAAGGATGGCGCGCGCCATCTCATCTTGATAATCCTCATCCTGCAATCGTTTCTCTTCTTCTGGATTGCTGATGAAAGCGGTCTCGACCAAGATGGACGGGATGTCCGGTGATTTCAATACGGCGAATCCGGCTTGTTCGACATGTCCTCTGTGTAGCTTGTTGATATGCCCGACTTCTTTGAGTACATGTTTGGCGAGTTTCAGGCTGTCGTTGATGGTGGCGGTCTGTGACAGATCGAGCAGGGTACGTGCAAGGTAGGGATCTTTGATGGCGAGGTTCACACCACCGATCAAGTCTGCCTCGTTTTCCTTTTTCGCCAACCAGCGTGCCGATGCGCTGGTCGCTCCGCGTTCGGATAAAGCGAACACGGAAGATCCTCTTGCATGTGGCTTGACGAAGGCATCTGCATGGATGGATACGAACAGGTCTGCATGTGCTTTACGCGCTTTCTCTACCCGACCGACCAAGGGGATGAAGTAGTCACCATCGCGTATCAGTACGCCACGCATGCCGGGTATCTCGTCGATTTGAGCTTTCAGTTTACGCGCGATAGAGAGCGTCACATGTTTCTCATTCGTGCCGCGATGCCCCCGCGCACCGGGATCTTCACCCCCATGTCCGGCATCGATCGCAACGATGAGGATGCGGGTGCTGAGTTCTGGTCGCGTCATCGGCGCAGTTTTGGAGGTGGAGGGTGTTGGCAATTCCACGCTAGGTTTGAGGACGACTGGCGGGGATTCTGCAAGTGGGGTAGTAGAGGCTGGCTCGCTCTCGGCCAACCTGCTTTCACTCTGTTGAGCCAATGCCATCAAGGGGTCGATCGCGACAAGTGGGTACACATCCAGAACGAGGCGGTGTCCGTAAGCCCCCACAGGTTTCAAGCTGAACATTTGCGGCTTCGCTTCTGATTTCAGGTCAAGTACCAAGCGCACCACACCGGGTTTGAATCTGCCCACGCGCACGCTCTTGATGTAAGGATCGTCGTCGCCGATCTTGCTCACCATCTCGTTCAGCGCCGCGTTGATCGCAACATCTTCCAAATCGATCACCAGGCGTTCCGGGTTCTTGATGGTGAAGAGGTTGTAGCGGATGGCTTGTTTGGATTCCAGCGTGATACGGGTGTAATCCTGTGCGGGCCAGATACGTGCCGACTTGATGGCGATCTCTGCCCATGCGGACGGTAGCCACAGCAGGGTGGCGATAAGGGCTAAGCGGACAGCGCGTTCAAACATGTTTGTCCTGCATCGGTGTAAGCATGTATCGATAGCTCTCGTTCGTCTTGAAGGATGTTGAAAGTGATGCTGATATCTGCCAGCGGTAGCAATCCACTAGCTTGTTCAGGCCACTCCACTAGACACACATTATTCCCATCGAACTCATCACGGAAGCCCGCGCTCTCCCATTCATCGGCATCACGGAAACGGTAAAGATCGAAGTGGCGCAAGTTTAACCCAGCCACCGCGTATTGCTCGACCAAGGTATAGGTCGGGCTCTTCACTCGGCCTGTGTAGCCCAATCCCTGCAACAACGCTCGCACCAAGGTCGTCTTGCCTGCACCTAGATCGCCACGCAGATAGATCACCAAGCCGGGTCGTAACGTATGTGCGAATCGAGTCGCAAAGGCGATGGTCGCTGCCTCGTTCGGCAGATGAATGGCGAACTCTTGCCTTGCGGCAGACTGCTGGCTCACACCACTTCGGCTATGATTCGCTTCATGCAAAACGTGACACCTCGAACAGATCTGGACGCACTCGCCATACACATCAAAGCGTGGGGTAAGGCGTTGGGTTTTCAATCGGTGGGCATCAGCGATACACACCTAGTTTCAGCCGAGGGACACCTGATGCAATGGCTTGCAGACGGGCGTCACGGCGCGATGGATTATATGGCAAAACATGGTGCCAAACGCGCACGCCCAGCCGAGTTGGTGCCCGGTACTTTGCGCGTCATCTCACTGCGTATGAACTATTACCCAGAGCACGCGAAAGGCACGGAGGAGGTACTGCAAGATGGCAGTCGCGCATTCGTGTCGCGCTATGCCTTGGGGCGTGACTACCACAAGGTATTGCGCAATCGACTGGAGAAGCTGGCGCAGCAGATCCGTGAAGAAGTCGAATGTCAGTGTCGTGTGTTCACTGATAGTGCGCCAGTGTTGGAAGTGGAGTTGGCGCAGAAAGCGCAGCTCGGCTGGCGCGGAAAACACACCTTGTTACTGTCGCGAGAGCAAGGATCATGGTTCTTCTTGGGCGAGATATTCATCGACCTGCCACTCCCCATCGATGCGCCGCAAGACGATCATTGCGGCACATGTGGCGCCTGCATAAGCATCTGTCCAACACAAGCCATCACCGCGCCTTACCAACTTGATGCGCGGCGTTGTATCTCCTACCTCACCATCGAGCTCAAAGACAGTATCCCCGTCGAATTGCGTCCACTCATCGGGAACCGCATCTATGGCTGTGACGATTGCCAACTGGTGTGCCCGTGGAATCGCTTCGCACAAAAGACCATCGAACCAGACTTTGCCATTCGCAACGGTTTGGATGACGTCAGCCTCATCGAGCTTTTTGCGTGGGATGAAACCATGTTCCAAGCGAAGCTGGCGGGTAGCCCCATCTACCGTATCGGTCACGAACAATGGCTGCGCAACATCGCCGTCGCACTAGGGAACGCACCCAAAACAGCAGACGTCATCGCAGCCTTGCAAAGGCGAGCCCAACACCCGTCCCACATCGTGCGAGAGCACGTGGAATGGGCACTTCAAAGGCATCTAACAGGATAAATTTCTTGACAATTTTCCATGCTCCCCTAAAATGCGCGCCTCTTATGGGTCGTTAGCTCAGCTGGTAGAGCAGCGGACTCTTAATCCGTTTGTCGCAGGTTCGATCCCCGCACGACCCACCAATAAGAAAAGGACTTGCAGAGATGTGAGTCCTTTTTCATTTTGTGGCCTTGTTAATGCGCGCACAGGTTTAATGTGTAGGTATGCCACTCGAAAATCTAATGAAGTATTCGTTGGGAGATGCGCAATGAATAAAAGTTACGATGACCTGATCAAAGATGCTCTGCTACGTGTCAGAGAGATATTGCCTTGGGATCTGCGTCGGCAGATGGATGCTGGAGATGAGTTGCTACTCGTTGATGTGAGGGAGCCTGACGAATTCGCGAAACTTCATATCCCCGGCTCGATCAATGTGCCTCGCGGCGTCCTCGAACAATCTTGCGAATGGGATTATGAGGAGACTCAGCCGAGGCTCGCAACTAGCCATCAACTCAAGGTGGTCGTCATTTGTCGCTCGGGTAAGCGCTCAGTCCTCGCGGCAGATGTGATGCAGCAAATGGGCTTTGTCGATGTCGTGTCGCTGAGGACGGGTGTGCGCGGTTGGAATGACTATGAGCAACCTCTCAGCGACATCGAAGGAAAATCGATCACCGCAGATGAGGGGGACGAATTGTTGGCAATGAACCTACGTAGCGATCAGCGCGCTCCAAAGCGGCAATAAGCAGCACACATCAAGCATCAAGCCAGTGTCACTACACGATGCTTGCCACCTCATTGAATGGCAGGCGCGGATTGCGCGGGAACAGTTTGCTGTCGTCGCCGTAGCCCAGATTGATGAGGAAGTTCGATCCGTGCTTATCCGGTTTTCACAGACACCTACCAGATGTAGTGTTTCGTGATTTTACGGAGTAAAGCTCTGCGTAGGTCGGGGCAGTGACATCGCCAGCGATCCCGAGCAGGGATCGGAAGGCGTTGAAGGCGTTGAAGGGG
>JBGSWB010000107.1:0-4245 GCA_041752675.1 Sideroxydans sp.
GTTATCGCCCACCGATTCAACCCCCATCCGAGCGTGTGTTGTTGGCGCTTCAGCGCCGTACAACCACGGCCCACCCCTTGCGGGTGTAGCCTTCCCCCTGCATGGGGGAAGGAATGAAGTGGTAGTAGCCGATTCGACCGCGACTGAGATGCGTCCATACCAAGTAAGTTGTTTTGCCTCTTTCGCGCCTTGGTTGCCACTGACGATGAGCGCTTGCTGTGCGCGTGTCATGGCGACGTAGAGTAGGTTCATCTCTTCGCGTGCTTGTTGTGCGGCATCTAGTTCGAATAGCGGTGCGCGTTTCTTGCCGCGCGAGGCTTGGTCGGTGTAGAGGGAGAAATGTAAAGGTTGCGGCTCATGCGTAGGCCAATCGAGCAGCACGTCGTTGCCGTCTCTGTTCTTCTTTTCTGCATTCGCATCCAGCAGCCAGACGATGGGGGCTTCCAGCCCTTTCGATTCATGCACGGTGTAGATGCGCACTGCATCACCCGCCGTGCCGAGCTTGCCTTCGTCCGGCGCATCGTCATTACTGTTACGCAGCTCACTCAATTCTTGCAAGAAACGCGGCAGGCTGGGGTAACGCCCCGCATCGACACTCAACGCGATCTCCATGAAGGCGTGCAAGTTGGCGGTGACTTTGGCGCGCATCTCGCTGGGCAACACGGCGCTGTAACGCGCGATGACATCGCCTTCGAAATAGATGCGGTCGAGCAGGTCGTGCACTGGGAGTTTGTCGGCTAGGGCGAGCCAGCGTTGCAGGAGTTCGAGCGCACGTTGTAGTGCGGGTGAAGGATTATCTAAATGCTGGAGACGTTGCCACCATGAGGATTCAGGATTCAGGATTCGGGATTCAGTAAAAACAGTGCTGCGCTCCGCCCCTGAATCCTGAATCCTGAATCCAGACAGCTGGAGTAAGTCGGCATCGCTGCACGCAAAGATCGGCGTGCGTAACACTTGCGCCAATGCGAGATCAGCGAAGGGGGTGATGAGGAACATCAGCAGCGCCTGCACGTCTTCCGCTTCTAGGGTGTCGAGCAAGCCACCGCGACGCGAGCTGATGAAGGGGATGTGGCGGGCTCGCAATGCTTCTTCGTACACCGCAAGGTGGGTGCGGCTGCGCACCAGCACCATGATGTCGCCGTAGGTGGCGCGGCGCACTTTGCCTTCTTCGTTCACCGACCAATCGCTGACGATGGTCTTGAGCTGGTCGGCGAATTGGACTGCTTCGATGTGGCGTGCGCCATCCTCAGCTTCTGTACGGGGAGTGGTGAGCGGGTTTCGAAGAATCAACTCTTCGGAGAGACCCTCACCCCTACCCTCTCCCGCCTGCGGGAGAGGGAGTGCGACCGCGAGTGGCAACACCAACACATGCCCCGGCAATTCTGTTTGATGCGTCTGATGTTCAACGAACTCGAAGCCATCGGGCTGCTCACGGAACACGGCGTTCACCGCATCGACGATAGGCTGCGAGTTACGGCGCGTGAGGCTGTTGCCTAAAGTCTCTGCATTGAAATGTTCTTGCAGATATTCGCGCGCCACGCCGAATAAGCGTGCATCGGCACGGCGGAAACGATAGATGGATTGCTTGGGATCGCCCACGACGAACACGGTGGGTTGCGATTGCACCGCCACCGCCGCATCGAACCACGCGCGCAATATCTGCCATTGCAGCGGGTTGGTGTCTTGGAACTCGTCCAGCAACACATGGCGATAGCGGCTGTCGAGTTTGTACTGCATGGTCTCGGCGTGTTCGCTCTGTTGCAACAGGCGGCATAGTTGCCATTCCAGATCAGAGAAATCCATCTGCTGCTTTTGCGCCTTGAGTGCTTGGTAGCGATCAAGCAATGCCACGCCACAATGCAGCACGGCTTCGTTCAAGCGATAAGCTTGTTGCTCGGCTTGTGTGTCGATCACTTCTTGCAGCGTATCGAACAGTGCATCGCGCGTGATGAGGAATGCTTCGCCATCTTGTTTCTTGGTCGGCTTGAAACTGCGTGGCTCGCCTGCTTGTGTGAACAACAGGGGTTGCACGGCATCGAACCGAGAAACTGCTTCAGCATCCGTCCATGCACGCTCCAACTCACTCGCTTTTCCCTGCTGCACTTCGGTGCCGTTGCTGGCGAGCTGTCGCACGAAGGCGAAGAACGTCTCTTCGTTATTGCCGCACATGCCCCAATCGGCGACGGCATCAAAGGTCATATCTACGGCGAGGTCACGCTGAAGTTGGGTCAGTGCAAATTGAACGAGTGTTCCCTCACCCTGCCCTCTCCCGGCGGGAGAGGGTTCTAAATTCCCCTCTCCCGCCGGGAGATGGGTTAGGGGTGAGGGTGAAGTTGAAAGATGCGAGGTGTAAGCCCACCACTCCGCACGTTTACCGAGGAAGTTGAACAGCAACTTGCGCGTGGTGAACAGACCGCATTCATCGAACAACCACTGCATGTGCTGCGCATCCACGCCGTCTGGCTGCTTGCGCATCTGCTCCAACAACTCTTCCCATGCTTCATCTTGTTCCGCGCCCGCTCGCTCTAACAACGTCATGCCATGCATCACATCGGCATTCAACGGCGCGCGCTGCATCACTTGCATGAACCAACCGTGGAAAGTGCTGATGGTGATGGCAGGTTGCGCGAGCAGCACTTCTCGATACAGATCACGTGCGCGTTGTAATTGCTCATCACTCAGATCAGCGACGCCGCGCTCGGCGAAGAAGTTTCGTACCCACTGCTCGTCCTTCATCGCCAGATCGCGCAACCATTCTTGCAAACGTGCTTGCATCTCCTGTGCGGCTTTGCGCGTGAAGGTGATAGCGAGGATCTGTGAAGGCTGCGCACCATCCAAAAGCAGTCGCACGATGCGCGACACCAGCAGCCAAGTCTTACCGCTGCCCGCACAGGCTTCGACGACGACGCTACGACGAGGATCGAGGGCGATGTGGTTAGTCATCTGCCCCCCGTCATTCCCGCGAAAGCGGGAATCCAGTTAATTGAAAATCCTGCGTAGCGGACAAAACCTTGAGGACTCGCTACGCGAGGACTAAATCGATTGCTGGATTCCCGCTTTCGCGGGAACGACACGGCTGCATTTTTTATATGGGTAGAGAAAATTTTGGTCATGTATTAACCCATTCACCCTTCCTGCACACTCCGCGAATCTCACAATAGCCGCACACCGCATCGATACCATTCGCAGGCAACCCTGCTCCGTCACGCAGTGCGCCCATCACATGTTCCAAGCGCTCGACATTGAGCTGCGCAAGTTGCGCTGCATCTTCTTTCGGCGCGACCGATCGCACCTTGCCGCTATCGATGCTGACGAAAGCGACATCCGCCGCCTCGTGTGCGTAGGCATAACAAGCGAGCTGCACATCTTCACCCGGCTCTTTGAGTTTGTTGCGCAGCACGATGTCGCTTTGCGTCTTGTAGTCGAGCACGCGTTTTTCGATTCCATTCATGGTTCGATACATTTCCCGTTCGTCCTGAGTGCCGTGCGTAGCAAGGTGTATCGAAGGATCGAACGGGAAACACTCACCACGAACGGAATCTGTTGGCATCCGCACATCCAAGCGGTCGATACGTCCGCGCAGGTTCACCCCTTCCAGCGGCCAGTCGAATTTCGTCTCGGCTTCGGCATAGCGCCAGCCTTCGGCCTCGCCTTCTTGCTGCCATGCGAGATAGGCTGGTAATGATTTATACCAGCGTGCCAACCATGCACGCGCGGAGAAATCGTGTGCCAGCAGATCAGCGAATACTTGCTCACTGATGTCGCGCAAGGCGGCTTCCATCTTCGCCGTGTCTTGTCCGCTCACCTGCAGATAAGACTCATGGAAGCGCTGCAACACTTCATGCACGCGCTCGCCGTAATCACTCTTCTCGATGGTTTCTTGCACCTCGTCGAGTTCGTTCAATCTCAAGATGTGGCGTGCATAGAATTGATAGGGGCAGGCGACCAACGAGTTGTAGCCGCTGATGGAGACGCTGACAGGCACAGAATCTGTCGCCACACTCGGCACCGGTTGCGCTGACGGCGGCAACGAGACGTGACGAGCATCTTCGGCTGTTAGGTAGGCAAGCAACTCCTCATCATCCCCTCCCCCTTGCAGGTAACCAGCGACTTGCCCGCTTGCGGGCTTAGTCGATTGGCTAGTAGTTCCATCAGGGAGGGTTACACCCGCAGGGGGTAGGCCGTGGTTGTACGGGGCTAAAGCCCCAACAACACACGCTCGGGTGGGGGTGGAATCGTTCAGCC
>JBGSWB010000108.1:0-4613 GCA_041752675.1 Sideroxydans sp.
ATAGGACATGCCGCCCATCTCGGGCAGCAGACTACCCAGACCGTAACCCAGGCCCAGCATATAGATCACGGGATCAGCCAGATGCCCGAGGATGGAAGGCGCGGCGATCTTCTTCCACACCAGCCAATGCCTGCGCCAGATGGGGAGAAATCGCAGGCTCAATTTAGGAAGCGCAAAGTGACTCATCTCGACCTATCCTGTTCTACAGCGGCGATGGCATCAGCGGGACTGACCACCCCTTTGCCGCGCGCATACACACACCCCTTCGATGTGCCTTCTGCGACGACACGCTCGCCCACCTTGAACGTATGCACCATGTAGAAATATTTCTCATCCCACTTCATCACTTCCAAACTCACCTCGTAACGTTGGAACAGATCGAGCGGCTTCTTGTAAGTCATCGTGTGTTCGGCGATGACGGGTATCCAGTTACGTTTGAACATGGCTTTCAGCAAACCGCTACGCGCGAACACATCCACTCGATTCAGATCGCAGATAGTGAGGTAGCGCCCATTGTTCATGTGGAAGTTGATGTCGATATCATTGGGCAGCACTCGCAACCTCAACGAGCTGACAACACTCGCCATCTCCAGTCGCGGAAGAAAAAAGGAGCGCACGATGACCCACAGCATTCTGAAGATTAGATTCATTCGCGCATCTCTCTTCCCGTCAACTTGAGGAACACATCTTCCAAGTTCGCAGGGCGATGCAAATAGCGCAGTTCAGATTGCGCTTGCAGATGAGCCACCAGTGGTTGCGCATCGCGCACATAACAAAACACCGATTCGCCACTCACTTCGAAACGCTGCGCATAGTGCGCTGCATGTTCACTCGCCCATTGCCCCGATGTCTCACCGAACACCTCCACCACCTGCGGCTCGATGTTCTGTTCGATGAGTTCTCGCGGCGAACCTTGGCTGATGAGCTTGCCGTTATCCATCACCGCGAGGCGATGACACAGACGCTCGGCTTCATCCATGAAGTGCGTGGTGAGCAGTAATGTCTTTCCTTGCTGCGTGAGCGCACGCAGGCGTTGCCAGATGAGATGACGTGCTTGGGGATCGAGGCCGGTGGTGGGTTCGTCGAGGAAGATGACGTCGGGGTCGTTCACCAGCGCACGCGCCAAGGTGAGGCGACGCTTCATGCCGCCCGACAGCGTCGGCACTTTCGCATCGCGCTTATTGGTGAGACTGGCGAATTCCAACAACGAAGGGATACGCGCTTCGATCTCTGCATCCTTCATCCCGAAATAGCGCCCGTACACCAGCAAGTTCTCCGCCACGGTGAAATCAGGATCGAGGTTATCCAT
Organism: Sideroxydans sp.; assembly: GCA_041752675.1. Classification (GTDB taxonomy): domain Bacteria; phylum Pseudomonadota; class Gammaproteobacteria; order Burkholderiales; family Gallionellaceae; genus Sideroxyarcus. The sequence goes on from JBGSWB010000108.1 coordinate 1,310, forward strand.
CTGCGGCACGACGCCGACGCGGATACGTGCCTCACGTGCGGCTTGCGGAACAGGCAGATCGAGCAACATAGCGTTGCCAGCATCGGGCGCGATGAGCCCGAGCAGCATGCGTAAGGTCGTGGTCTTGCCCGCACCATTCGGGCCGAGCAGGCCGAAACATTCACCTTTGCGGATGGACAGATCGAGCCCATCCACCACGCGATGACTGCCGTAGGATTTTTGCAGACCGATGGCTTGGATGACTGGATTCATTGATTAAAACCTTTTTGCCACAGAGACCACAGAGCACACAGAGAAATTTCCGCGATGGATTCTCTGTGCGCTCTGTGGTCTCTGTGGCTGATGCTTTTGATTTTCAATCTCACAACTTCACTCCAATGAAGTGTTTACGCACGATGTCGCGCAACTGCTTCAACCGTCCGTGAAAATAATGGTCGGCAGAAGGCAGGACAGTGATGGCTAACTTCTGCGGACGCGCCCACTCGAAAGCATCGGCCAAAGGCACGATGTCGTCATGCTCGCCGTGGATGACCAAAGTATCCGGCGATACTGCTGGCATGGCGAATCGACCCACCGCAGGCCCAGCCAAGATGAGGTGTTGCGGCTTCAGTGTCTGCGCAGCTCGCGCGGCGACGTAACCGCCGAATGAGAAGCCAGAGAGTATCAATGGCAGCTCTTCGCCGAACTGCTCCTGCGCATAACGGGTGACGGCGATGAGGTCCTGCTCTTCGCCATCGCCTCCGGTGAATTCACCCTCGCTCACACCGACGCCTCGGAAATTGAATCGAAACGTCGCACATCCTAATTCAGCGAAAGTCTTTGCCAGGATGACCGCGACCTTGTTCTCCATCGTGCCGCCCATAGTAGGCAAGGGATGTGCGACGACAGCGATAGCCAACGGCATCTCTTCCGGCAGATGAACGAGTCCTTCCAGATGACCCGCCGTGCCAGTGACCGAAAATTTCTGCAATGCGATGCTCATTAGATCTTCAGACGCTCCACGACCTGCCCGTTCTTCAAATGCGATTCGATGATCTCATCCAGATCACTCTCGTCCACAAAGGTGTACCAGACACCCTCAGGATAGACGACCAATACAGGGCCGTCGTCGCAACGATCCAAACAGCCTGCCGAGTTGATGCGTATCTTGTTCTGGCGGTTGGATAAGCCCAGTGTTTTGACTTTGTCCTTCACGTAGTCACGTGCTTTTTGTGCGCCATGGTTGGCGCAACAATCACTGCCATCTTCACGTTGATTGGTACAGAAGAACACATGCTTGTCGAAAAAATTCATCGTTGACTCCTTACTTTTAAAATCACTCTGTTCGCCGTCTGCTCGTCTGCCACAGATAAGCGATCAGCAGCAACGGGAACACCCCAGATACGATCTGCGACATGCCGTTGTAATTGAGCAGATGCCCATAACGCCAATGATACAGGCGCATCGCCGCAGACGGGGTACCGCTGTCGAGCACCCACAGTGCGAGCATGAGATAGACCAGCGCCGCCGTCGCCGTGACCCATAGCAACGCGACCCTATGCAGAGAGTGCATCGCCCACAGCACCAGCATGCCCAAGACGATGCCGAGCATGGCTTCGCTATTCAGCCACAGCATGAGCGCCCACGATTTGAGCAACAGCGCCGCCGCGCCGAATTTCACCAAAGCGACCACACACAACACGATCATCAAGGCGATGGCCGCATCACGACGCACGCGCAACAAGGTCTGCAACAGCAAGCCGATCATCAGCAGATTGAGTGCGACCGCCACGCTTTCCCAAAAGTTGAACGGCTCTTCAGGCATGGTCACGAAGATACGATGCGCCGCCTCGGTGATGAACACGTTGCCCAGCATCGGCAGGGTAGGATTGATCTGCGCGAACATCCACAACATCAGCAACGCCAAGCCAAAATCCACCCCATGCCCGCGCTGGAAAAGGTCGATGCGCCACTGGGTCGCACGTGTGAACCACGACCTCTGGGCAATGGTTAATACCAACACCCCACCCATCAAGGCTCCAAACGTATTGGCCAGCACATCCGCGTTCGAGCTGATACGACTCGGCAGATACATCTGTAGATACTCCAACATCAAGGACAGCGACATCGCCACCAAGACGGTAATGACCAAACTACGCCAACCCGCCACATAGGTACGCGCCGTCAACGCTAGCAACATGCCGAGCGGCAGATAAGCCAAGCAATTGGTGATGGCATCGAACGTCGTATAGGTCTGCCCGATGGGCGAGGCGAGCACTTCGAGGAACTCCAACCCTTGTTCTTGCCAACCCGCAAACGGGGAAAGGCTGGCATAAACGAGCATCAGCACATATCCCGCCAATAGATAGCTACGCAATAGTGAACGGTGAATTGTTTGGGGGAATCCAGTCACGACTCAAACCTTAATGAAACAGTAGGACTCATTTCGATTGACGACTTGGTAAGGTAAGTAAAGAATGCGCCCCTAGTCGCATAAGTGGCATATAAAAATAGTATTTCGTTGGAGGGGATTATGGCATACCTGCACTGGTCGAACGACCTGAACACAGGCATTGAGGTCATCGATAAACAGCATCGACGACTCGTAGAATATCTGAACGAATTGAACACTGCGATCGCAGAAGGCGATCAAAAAGGCGTGAAGCACGTCCTAGACGAGCTCATCGACTACACGCTCTCGCATTTCAGTTTCGAAGAAGAATTGATGGAGAAGGCGGGCTACCCCTTCTTCAAAGCCCACAAGCGCGTACATGACATCTTCACCAAACGTGTCGGCGAGTTCCTGCAGCGTGCCGAACAAGGTGAAAATGTCGCTCCTGAGATACTTTCGATGCTGAAGATATGGCTCATCAACCATATCAAAGGTGACGATGCCGACTACGTTGAAGTCGTCATCAAGTCTTTAGGTATCGAAGCTAAAGCCGACTCCCCCACTGGAGGCTGGTTAGGTAGCGCACTCAAGAAGTTCTTTGGCTGACTCACTGTGAAGCGGCAGCCCTTGGCCGCTTCGTAAGCCTCACCCAAACAACACTCAGAACCGCTCGTATCCCGCCATATATCGCCATTGCCCCTGCGCGAGCTTAGCCATCGACACACGTCCGATGCGTAAGCGCTTCATCAACTTTACCTCCAAGCCCACACTGCGACACATGTGCATGATCTGACCTGGTTGTACGCTCTTCAAAGCAAAGCGCAAACGCGTCTCGTTTTGCCAACTCACCTTCGCGGGTGCTAGCGGCTTGCCGTTGAACGAAAGCCCGTGATTCAAAGACTGAAGACCTTCAGCAGACAACTCGCCCGACAC
>JBGSWB010000109.1:0-7126 GCA_041752675.1 Sideroxydans sp.
TTGATAAAGGGGAACACAGCTTCTTTCACCGAGTAGTACGGTGGGATGACCTCTTTGGTCACGCCTTGCGAAGCCAAACTTTGGCCTGCCATGCAACGTGCGGCGATCTTCGCCAACGGCACACCTGTCGCCTTGGAAACGTAAGGCACGGTACGTGATGCGCGTGGATTCACTTCCAGCACATAGACAGTCTCCCCTTGGATGGCGAACTGCACATTCATCAGTCCGACCACCTTGAGCGATTTCGCCATAGCTACCGTCTGGCGACGCAATTCATCTTGCATCGCTGCGGAAAGAGAGTACGGCGGCAAAGAACAGGCAGAGTCACCCGAGTGCACACCCGCTTCTTCGATGTGCTCCATGATGCCGCCGATGATGACCTGTTTACCATCGGAGACCGCATCCACATCCACTTCGATCGCATCGTTCAAGAAACGGTCGAGCAAGATAGGCATACGCTCTGGATAGGTCTTGGCCAGTTCTTCCGCATCACGCATGTAACGTTCTAGATCTGGCTGTGCATGGATGATCTCCATACCACGTCCGCCCAACACGTTGGAGGGACGCATCACCAGTGGGAAACCGATCTCTGCCGCGCCTGAGACCGCATCCAACACATTGCTGGCAGTACGATTCGGTGGCTGCTTCAAATTCAATTCACGCAACATCGCTTGGAAACGCGCGCGGTCTTCCGCCATGTCGATCATATCGACCGAGGTGCCAATGATGGGCACGCCGCTCTTGGCCAAACCATGCGCCAACTTCAACGGAGTCTGCCCGCCATACTGCACGATGACGCCGACAGGTTTTTCGACGGCGACCACTTCCAACACATCTTCCAATGTCAGCGGCTCGAAGTACAAACGATCCGATGTATCGTAGTCGGTGGAGACCGTCTCGGGATTGCAGTTGACCATGATGGTCTCGTAACCGTCTTCACGCATCGCCAATGCAGCATGCACGCAGCAATAGTCGAACTCGATACCTTGGCCGATACGGTTCGGACCACCGCCCAGCACCATGATCTTCTTGTTGTTGGTGGGTTGTGATTCGCACTCTTCTTCATAAGTGGAATACATGTACGCAGTGTTAGTGGAGAACTCAGCTGCGCAGGTATCTACGCGCTTGAACACAGGACGCACTTTCATCGCATGGCGATACGCGCGCACTGCCGCATCATCCGTTCCGAGCAGGGCCGCGATACGTGCATCAGCGAAACCGCTACGCTTCAACGCTCGCAGATCATCCGCCGTCAGACTCTCCAGAGTGCGGCCTGTCAATGTCTTTTCCTGACGCAGGATATCTTCAATCTGCACCAAGAACCATGGATCGATCTTGCTGATGTTGAAGACTTCTTCCACGCTCATACCGATACGGAAAGCATCACCCACCGCCCAGATACGGTCTGGGCCAGGGTTGCCCATCTCAGCGCAGATCGCTTCACGGTCAGTGTATTTGCTGTCCAATCCGTTCACGCCCACTTCCAAACCGCGCAGTGCTTTTTGGAACGACTCTTGGAAGGTGCGGCCGATCGCCATCACCTCACCCACCGACTTCATCTGAGTCGTCAGGCGGTCGTTGGCTTGAGGGAATTTTTCGAAGGCGAAACGCGGGATCTTGGTCACCACGTAGTCGATGGTCGGCTCGAACGAGGCAGGTGTCGCACCGCCGGTGATGTCGTTCTTCAACTCATCCAAGGTGTAACCCACAGCCAACTTCGCCGCCACTTTGGCGATCGGGAAGCCGGTGGCTTTGGAAGCGAGTGCGGAAGAACGCGACACACGCGGACTCATCTCGATGACCACCATGCGTCCGTCTGCCGGATTGATAGAGAACTGAACGTTGGAGCCGCCCGTCTCAACACCGATCTCGCGCAGCACGGCCAAGGAAGCGTCACGCAATATCTGGTATTCCTTGTCGGTCAATGTCTGTGCAGGTGCGACGGTGATGGAGTCGCCGGTATGCACCCCCATCGGGTCCAAGTTCTCGATGGAGCAGATGATGATGCAGTTGTCGTTGCGGTCACGCACGACTTCCATCTCGTATTCTTTCCAACCGAGTAGCGATTCTTCGATCAACAACTCTTTGGTGGGCGATGCTTCCAAGCCGCGTTCACAGATCTCAACGAACTCTTGACGGTTGTAAGCGATACCACCACCGCTACCGCCCATGGTGAAGGACGGACGAATGACGGTTGGGAAGCCCATCACCTGCTGCACTTGGAAGGCTTCTTCCATGCTGTGCGCGATAGCCGAACGTGCCGAAGCCAACCCAATACGGGTCATCGCCTGTTTGAATTTCTCGCGGTCTTCCGCCATGTCGATGGCATCACGCGATGCACCGATCATCTCGACCTTGTATTTTTCCAACACGCCGTGCTTCGCCAAGTCCAAGGCGCAGTTCAATGCAGTCTGCCCCCCCATCGTAGGAAGGATCGCATCGGGACGTTCCTTAGCGATGATCTTCTCCACCATCTGCCAAGTGATCGGCTCGATGTAAGTCGCGTCTGCCATATTGGGGTCGGTCATGATGGTCGCTGGGTTCGAGTTCACCAGAACGACGCGATATCCCTCTTCACGCAGTGCCTTGCAAGCCTGTGCGCCGGAATAGTCGAACTCGCACGCTTGCCCGATGACGATGGGGCCCGCGCCAATGATCAGGATTGATTTGATGTCAGTACGCTTAGCCATTTACTTACCACCCATCATCGCAACGAAGCGATCGAACAAAACATCCACGTCATGCGGCCCGGGACTCGCCTCGGGGTGACCTTGGAAACAGAATGCTGGCTTGTCAGTCAGCTCGAAACCTTGCAACGTGCCATCGAACAGCGAGATGTGTGTGACGCGCGCATTCTTTGGAAGCGTCGCCGCATCCACCGCAAAACCATGGTTCTGGCTGGTGATCATCACACGCTTGGTCTGGGTGTCTTGCACCGGATGATTCGCACCACGATGGCCGAACTTCATCTTCACCGTCTTCGCACCTGATGCCAGACCCAATATCTGATGTCCCAAGCAGATGCCGAACAAAGGCATACCCGCTTCAAGGAATTTTTGTGTTGCCACAATCGCGTAGTCGCATGGCTCAGGATCGCCAGGGCCGTTGGACAAGAACACACCATTCGGCTTCAGCGCCAGCACATCGGCGGCAGAAGTCTTCGCAGGGACTACAGTGATGCGGCACCCGCGTTCAGCCAACATACGCAAGATGTTGCGCTTCACACCGAAGTCATACGCCACCACATGGAATTTCGATTCACTGATATCGCTGTAGCCGACACCCAGTTCCCACTCGCGTTGCTTCCACTCGTAAGATTTTTCGCAGGTGACGACTTGCGCCAGATCCATGCCCGCCAAGCCAGCAAAAGCACGTGCCGCAGCCAATGCCGCTTCCACGTTGTCGCCCGTGGCGATGCAACCACTCTGCGCCCCCTTGCTGCGCAAGATACGCGTCAACTTACGCGTATCGATGCCCGCGATGGCAACGACGTTGTTGGCTTTGAGATATTCAGGCAGGGATTGCGTCGCGCGGAAATTGCTCACCGTCATCGACAGATCACGGATGATGAGGCCGCTGGCGAACACTTGGCGTGACTCTACATCTTCTGGGTTACAACCGACGTTGCCGATATGCGGATAAGTCAGCGTGACAATCTGGCGACAATAGGACGGGTCGGTCAGGATCTCTTGGTAACCCGTCATCGAGGTGTTGAACACCACTTCGCCGACGCTGCTTCCATCCGCCCCGATGGAAATGCCGCAAAATGCCGTCCCATCGGCTAAAACAAGGATGGCGGGCTTCGTTTGCGACACAGGAGACTCCTTCAAACTGGACATAAAGAAGCGGGAAGAACGTTGCGCTCATCCCGCTTTTGGATTGGCGCGCATTATAGCCGAAGTGGGCGGCGGCGGCAAACCAGCCGGAGGGAAAACAGTATGAACCTTATTTGCTTACTGAATTCGCTTACTCCCCCTCACGTATAATCCACCACCGCGCCCTGCCTGTAGCAGAACAGGAAAAACTCAAGGAATCCGCATGTTTGAAGTCATTGTATTAGCCATCGCCCTTAGCATGGATGCATTTGCCGTCTCCATCGGCCTCGGCTCCAAAGGCAACATCAAAGGACTGGGCTTGAAAGCCGGACTTTACTTCGGCGCGTTCCAAGCCTTGATGCCCTTCATCGGCTACCTAGGTGGTCGAGGCGTGCTGGGATGGGTGGATGCTTACGCGCACTGGATCGCTTTTGGATTGCTGGTTTTGATCGGCGCGAAGATGATCTACGAAGGTATGCAGGAAGGCATCGAAGAAGATATCGCCGCCATCACCCACAAGATGATGCTAGTCCTCGCCGTCGCCACCAGTATCGACGCCATGGCAGCAGGCTTCAGCCTGACACTACTTGACGTGGAAGCATGGATTGCTTGTTTAATCATCGGCGTGACGACCTTTGCATTCAGTTGGGCGGGCGTGCTGATCGGCGCGCGAAGCGGCACATGGCTAGAAAACAAAGCTGAGATATTCGGCGGGGTGGTACTGATTTTGATCGGGGTGAAGATATTGGTGATGTAGCCTTTAGCGCTCCCGATCAATAGCTAGAACAACAGTAAAAAATCCGCCAGCGGGACAACTGCCAATGGAATCTTTGATTTCTCCTGCAGGCGCTTTTCCAACGAATCGTCAGGCCTATCTTTGCAGACTACAACAAACGCCTCGCAACCAAGTGATTCAGCAAGCTCTCCGCTCTTCGATAGTTCTCGGTCATTCAAGGTATTTCGATATTTGACTTCAATGCCGATGCGCGTCGCCCCTAGATCGACAATGAAATCCAGCTCGTTGTTTCGCTCACGGTAATACGCCAACTCAACCAACCCCGGCCAACGACGCAAATGGTTGGCAACGATATTTTCAGCGTACAAACCGAGCACCTGATCGTCAGCCATCAATCGCTCTGGCGTAAGTTTTAGCACCGCATTGCGCACAGCCAAATCGACCAGATAACTCTTGAAGTTGCCCGCCTTCGCCGTTGCCTTGCTACCCGTATATTTATGCAAACGCCACACAAGATCAGTTGCTTCCAACAAGGGGAAATAACTGGTAATGGTAGAAGCCGTAATGCCTATGTCTTTTGAAAGTTTGGTGACGTTGGTCTCGCGCCCTGGCTCTGCCAACAGACCAAGATAGAAGCGGCGCAACATTTCAGGCTTGCGGAATTCTGCGGCCACCAGCAAGTCCTCGAAGATCACCCGCTCAACTTGGTTTTGGTAAAGGTATTCCTGTTTAGCGAGGATGTCGGGGAGATTCCAGACTTCTGGGAAGCCTCCTTCAAAGAAGAAATCTTCGATACTAAGCTGTTCAGATTGTCTCGTATCCTCTTCTTTTCCCTCCTCAATCCCAGACAAGATACTGCGCAAAGAGCTTACAAACTCTTGAGGGGTTTTTAGCTGCAATTGCTTACCTATTAAATTTAGCAAGCTGGATGAGCCAGCATAGCTTGAAGTGAAAAAATAAAACTCACGAAAGCTAAACGGCAACACCTGATAGTCATGTATGCGCCCCAGCAAACTCTCACGCGATTTGCGAAAGATCGGTGCAGATGCTGAGCCCGACACCACGAAGCGAACTGGTGTTTTTAGGTCGTAGTGTTTTTTGAGATATAACTCCCAGCGCGGAAATTTTTGTATCTCATCGAGGAACAGATACACCGCGCCATCCTTCGCACGCTTGGCGAACTCCGCCACCAATTCCTCAAAGAAGCGATCCATATCGACATGCGGGAGCAGCAACGCGGGGTCGTCCATAGTGAAATAGACGATACGTTTTGCCTGCTCTGCACCGTGCTCTTGAATCAGCTTGCGGATACACTGCCTGAGCAGAGTGCTCTTGCCTACTCGACGCGGCCCTGTCACCGAAATCATCTGCGGCAGGCGCTGGATGTCGGCGTAGAGGTCGTCAAATACGTCGCGATGAAACTCTGGCAAGCCAGTAAAAGCAGCCTCGCCGCCGTTCCACCACGGGTTATATGTGTCTAAAAAATTGTATTGAGTTAATGACATAGACGCTATTTACATTATTTCAGCCCATAATGTCAAATAATGTATTTTCACAATAAGCAATTGGATTAAAAGAACTACTTCTATTCCTTTGGCAAAAAGCACAACGGACTGCCGAAGCAGTCCGTTGTGCCACCTCATAACGATTGCGTGTCCTTGCAAAATCCGTTACTTCAACCCCAACACATCCTGCATGTCATACATCCCCGCCTTGTTGGCTTTGAGGAAGCGTGCGGCGCGTAATGCGCCGAGCGCAAAAGTGGCACGACTGCTGGCTTTGTGGGTGATCTCGATGCGTTCACCGATGCCTGCATAAAGCACGGTGTGGTCGCCGACGATGTCGCCGCCGCGCACAGTGGCGAAGCCGATTGTGGAAGGATCGCGTTCACCAGTGACACCTTCGCGGCCGTACACAGCCACTTTGGAAAGGTCACGTCCTAATGTCTTGGCGACGACTTCGCCCAAGCCCAATGCGGTGCCTGAAGGGGCATCCACCTTATGACGGTGATGCGCTTCGATGATCTCGATGTCGTAACCTTTATCGAGCACGCGCGATGCGGTCTCTAGCAACTTAAAGATCAGGTTCACGCCGACGCTCATGTTGGGTGCGAACATGATGCCGATATCTTGTGCGCCCGCACCGAGTTGGGCTTTTTGTTGTGCATCCAATCCGGTTGTACCGACCACCATGTTGACCTTGTGCTTACGGCAGATGGCAAGGTGCTGCATGGTGCCTTCTGGGCGAGTGAAATCAATGAGCACGTCTGCGTCTTTCAGTGCAGTCTCGATGTCGGCGCTGATCTTCACGCCGTCGGTGACGACGTTGCCCAACAATGTGCTACCCGCATGTTCTAGGGCTGCATGTAACTCCAAGTCGTCAGCCGCAGCGACACACTCCAACAAGACTTTGCCCATACGACCGCCGCAACCAGCGATGACGACCTTGATTTTAGATTCGCGCAGCGATTCGTTTGCCCCCTCGCACGCTTGCGGGAGAGGGTTGGGGTGAGGGGAACGAGCTTGCTCGTTGATCTTGCTCATTTGCTCTTCTCCTGTGGCGAGATGGCATTCAC
>JBGSWB010000110.1:0-1933 GCA_041752675.1 Sideroxydans sp.
TGACCTTTGAGCGCGGTGGATACGCTACGATCCATGCGTGCTTGCGCAAAGATGACGGTCGCTTGATTCAAGGCTTCGACAGCACGTTTGATGGCCGAGTTATCACTTCCACTCACGACACCGCGCAAAGCATCCATGCTATTACGGATGCGCAATTGCGATTCTGCATCCAACAAAGCTTCTCCATCCAATTGCAATGCGTTATCCACGGCTTCCAACAATTGTGCCGCCTCAGTCTGTAGTTCACGCAAGGCACGCGCTTGCATGTCATCTCGCGCGTGTTGATTGCCGTCTTGCAACATGCGAGTGATCTCGCCTTCGCTCAAACCGTAGGATGGCTTCACCGTCACTGAGGATTCCAAACCGCTGTTCATCTCGCGTGCAGTCACGCTCAACAGACCGTCCGCACCCACTTGGAAGGTGACACGGATACGCGCACTGCCCGCCACCATCGCAGGGATACCGCGCAACTCGAACTTCGCCAAGGAGCGGCAATCACTCACCAATTCGCGCTCGCCCTGTACCACATGGATGCTCATCGCAGTCTGACCATCCTTGAATGTGGTGAACTCTTGCGCACGCGCACTGGGGATGGTGCTGTTACGCGGAATGACTTTTTCGGAAAGACCGCCCATCGTCTCGATACCGAGCGAAAGTGGGATCACATCCAGCAACAACCAGTCATCTGCACTCCGATTACCGGCCAGTACGTTAGCTTGGATCGCAGCACCCAGTGCCACCACCTTGTCTGGATCAAGATTGGTAAGGGGGGTCTGCTTGAACAGTTCTGCTACGGCACGTTGCACCTGCGGCATGCGTGTCGACCCGCCCACCATCACCACGCCTTTTACCTCTTCCACACTCAGCTTCGCATCACGCAAGGCTTTGCGTGTCGGTTGCAGGGTACGGGCCAGCAGGTTCTGCGTCATCGCATAGAAATCATCACGTGTGAGCGTGACATCGACCAACTCACCGCCACTCAAGACGGCCGTGATCTGCGTTTGCACATGGTCTGTCAGTTGTTCTTTGGCGGCGCGGGAATGGGTCAGCAGCAGGCGCGTATCTTTCGCATCCAATTGCGACAGTCCCGCCTTCTCTAATATCCAGCAATAGATGCGCTGGTCGAAATCATCACCACCCAAAGCTGAGTCACCATTGGTCGCCAACACTTCGAACACGCCTTTGGATAGACGCAGGATGGAGACATCGAATGTGCCACCGCCCAAGTCATACACGGCATATACGCCTTCAGAGGCATTGTCCAAACCATAGGCGATGGCAGCGGCAGTGGGTTCGTTAAGCAGACGCAGCACATTCAATCCGGCTAGTTTGGCTGCATCTTTCGTGGCTTGTCGTTGTGCATCATCAAAATAAGCAGGAACAGTGATGACTGCGCCGACCAACTCTCCACCTAGCGAACGTTCCGCACGATCGCGCAAGACATTCAATATCTCAGCAGACACCTCGACCGGACTTTTTACCCCAGCCACCGTGCGCAACTGCACCATGCCAGGCGAATCCACAAAACGATAGGGAAGGTCGATGACCTCACCCACATCTTTCAGGCCGCGCCCCATGAATCGCTTGACCGACACGATGGTGTTCTGGGGATCTGTGCTTTGTTGGGCTTGCGCAGTGATGCCGACTTGCACACCGCCGTCTTCAAAATAACGCACCACCGAGGGCAACAACGCCGAACCTTGCTCATCGTTCAACACCACGCTGATGCCATTACGCACCGTCGCCACCAGTGAGTTGGTCGTACCTAAGTCGATTCCCACCGCCAAACGATGTTGGTGGGGTGCAGCAGATAACCCAGGTTCTGAAATTTGGAGCAGTGCCATATCAGGAATCTAATTCGTCGTAAGCGGAAGAGATCTCTTCCGCGAGTTTTTCTAGGAACCGCAATTTTCGCACAGAGCCTGCGGCGGCG
>JBGSWB010000111.1:0-5996 GCA_041752675.1 Sideroxydans sp.
CTTATTCCAGCCCGAAGTTGCGCGCGCATTTCGTCTCCAACGTGGATGGCGCGGACATCGCGACCAAGTTGGCATTGCTCGATCCTGAGACCACGTTGTTCATCATCGCATCCAAGACCTTTACTACACAGGAGACGCTGATGAACGCGCGCTCTGCGAAGGATTGGTTCTTGAGTCATGCGACCAATCAGAAGCAAGTCGCCAAGCATTTCGTCGCACTCTCAACCAATGCCAAACTGGTGACGGAGTTCGGGATCGATCCTGCCAATATGTTCGAGTTCTCGGATTGGGTAGGAGGTCGTTATTCCCTGTGGTCTTCCATCGGTCTATCCATCGCGCTGTACGTGGGCATGGATAAATTCGAAGAGTTGTTGATGGGCGGATATGACATGGATGTGCATTTCCGTGAAGCGCCGCTGGAGCAGAACATGCCCGTCATCATGGCGTTGATCGGTCTGTGGTATCGCAATTTCTTCGATGCGACTAGTTATGCGATCTTGCCTTATGACCAATCGTTGGAATCCTTCATGGCGTATTTCCAGCAAGCAGACATGGAGAGCAACGGCAAGAGCGTCGACCGTCAAGGCAACGCAGTGGATTATGAGACGGGGCCCGTGTTGTGGGGTGGTACAGGTACGAACGGGCAGCACGCTTATTATCAGTTGATCCACCAAGGCACGCAGATGATCCCAGCGGATTTCATCGCGCCAGCGCGTAGCCAACATCCTATCGGTGAGCATCACGCGACGCTGTTGTCGAACTACTTCGCACAAGCGGAAGCGTTGATGAAGGGCAAGACAGCGGCTGAAGCACGCGCCGAGTTGGAAGCTGCGGGTATGGATGAGGCTGCTATAGCGACCTTGTTGCCGCATAAGGTGTTCTCAGGAAACAAGCCCACAAATTCCATCATGTTCGACCTGCTGACACCCCGTACCTTGGGACGATTAGTTGCGCTGTATGAACACAAGATATTCGTACAAGGCATCATCTGGAACCTCAATTCGTATGACCAATGGGGTGTCGAGTTGGGCAAGCAGCTAGCGATGCATATCCAACCTGAACTGCGTGGTTCAGATGTCGTCACGTCTCATGACGCTTCGACCAATGGCCTCATCAACTATTACAAATCACTGGCGCAGAAAAAATGACTCGCATCCTGTTTGCTACCTCTGAAGTTCATCCGCTGATCAAGACGGGTGGTTTGGCCGATGTGAGCGCATCGTTGCCTGCTGCATTGCTGGAGTTGAAGCAAGATGTGCGTCTGTTGATACCAGGCTACACCCAAGTCCTTGATGCGTTGACGTCGAAGAAGGTGGTGGCGACATTCACCGTATTCACGGGGCAGCCACAGGTGAAGTTGTTGAGCGCGAAGATGCCCGGTACCAACGTACCAGTCTATGTGTTGGATGCACCCCTGTATTTCTGTCGTGTCTCTGGGCCTTATCAATATCACCTCGGTGGCGATTGGCCGGACAATCCGATGCGTTTCGGTATGTTGTCCAAAGTGGCGGCCATGTTGGGCAGTACGCAGTCCCCTGTCGATTGGCAAGCTGATCTGGTGCATTGCAACGACTGGCAAACGGGGCTGACGCCAGCGTATCTACAGATGATGGATCAACCTCGCGCACGTAGCGTGATGACGGTGCACAACATCGCCTTCCAAGGTAACTTCGACCGCGATTGGTTCAAAGCGCTGGAGATTCCTACATCGATGTTCCATATGCATGGCGTCGAGTTCCACGGCAATCTGTCCTTCCTGAAATCTGGTCTGCAATATGCAGATCGTATCGTTACGGTCAGTCCGACTTATGCACATGAGATACAAGCCACCGAGATGGGTTACGGCATGCAGGGATTGTTGACTGCGCGACGCATGGATGTCAGCGGGATCCTGAATGGAATCGATGAGGATGAATGGAACGCGGCGACGGACAAGCATCTTGAAGTCAATTATGACGAGCATGATCTTTCAAAGAAGACGCAGGGTAAATTGGCGTTGCAAAAACGCTTGGGTCTGGAGGTGAATGAGCACATGCCTTTGTTGGGCGTGGTCAGTCGTTTGACCTTCCAAAAAGGACTGGACCTCTTACTCGAATGCTTACCGACCCTTCTCGATAGCGGCGCGCAGTTAGCCGTGTTGGGTAGTGGGGACGCTGAGTTCGAGCGCCGCTATCTGCAGTTGGCGCAACGTTATGCTGGCCGAGTCTCTGTCACTATCGGCTTCAACGAAGCCCTGTCACATCAGATCATGGCGGGGGCTGACATCTTCCTGATGCCATCCCGATTCGAGCCTTGCGGCTTGAATCAGATGTACGGCATGCGTTATGGCACACCACCCGTGGTGCGCAGGACGGGCGGCTTGGCGGATTCAGTGACCAATGCCAGCTTGGATGGCGGTACGGGCTTCGTGTTCGACGATCCCGGTTCACAAGCATTGCAGCAAACCATCAAGTGGGCCATCGAGTGTTATCGCGACCCCAATACTTTCCGTCGTATCCAACTGAACGGTATGCACCGTGACGTGGGATGGCGACATAGCGCACGGCTTTATTTGGATCTTTACGAAGATATTCTTAAGAACAAACAGGGTAGGTAAATCAAAGGGAGAGCAACATGGCACAGGACATGCATTCACCACGTTTCATCAGCGCACTCACGAAAAATACAGTTGCCTTGGTTCTGGCGGGCGGGCGCGGGAGTCGCTTGCACAACCTGACGGATTGGAACGCAAAGCCAGCAGTTCAGTTCGGTGGCAAGTTCCGCATCATCGACTTCCCACTGTCGAACTGTATGAACTCTGGCATCCGCCGTATCGGCGTGGTGACACAATACAAAGCGCACAGTCTGATCGAACACATCCAAAAGGGCTGGGGTTTCCTGCGCGGTGAGTTCAACGAGTTCGTGGCCTTACTACCTGCACAGCAACGCATCCAAGAAGAGTGGTATCGCGGTACGGCAGATGCGGTGTTCCAGAACATCGACATCTTGCGTGGTTACAATCCAGAATACATCGTCATCTTGGCAGGCGATCATATCTACAAGATGGACTATGGCGAGATGTTGGCCGCACACGTGCGTAGCGAAGCGGATATGACCATCGGTTGCATCGAAGTGTCAGTCGAAGAGGCAACAGGCTTCGGCGTGATGACGGTGAACGAAGAGGACCGTATCGTAAAGTTCACTGAGAAGCCTGCGAATCCGACCGAGTTGCCAGGCAAGCCTGGGCGCGCGTTGGCGAGCATGGGTATCTATGTGTTCAACTCCAAGTTCTTGTACGAACAACTGGTGCGTGATGCCGATACCAAGTCTTCGACGCACGACTTCGGTCATGACATCATCCCTTACCTGATCGAGCGCTATCGTGTGTATGCCCATCGTTATGAGCATAGTTGCGTCGGTGTCAAAGAAGGTGGGCAAGCTTACTGGCGCGATGTGGGAACCATCGATGCCTATTGGGAAGCCAATATGGAGATGGTCAACGTGGTTCCAGACCTCGATTTATATGACAAGAAATGGCCGATCTGGACATATCAAGAGCAACTGCCACCTGCCAAGTTCGTCTTCAATGACGACGGAAGACGCGGAGAAGCCATCGACTCCATGGTGTCGGGCGGCTGCATCATCAGTGGTGCGCGCGTTCAGCACACACTCTTGTTCTCTGACGTTCGTGTCGGAGAGCGTAGTGAAGTCACGGATTCTGTGATCCTGTCTGGTTGCCGCATCGGAAGTAACGTGAAGCTACACCGCGTGGTGTTGGACAATAGATGCGAGATACCTGACGGCATGCACATCGGCTTCAATCGGGAGGAGGATGCAAAACGCTTCCATGTATCCAAAGGTGGCATCACACTTGTTACGCCCGACATGTTGGGCCAATCTATCCACCACGTTCGCTAAGAATCAGCAACGGAAATATCTATGCCTCATCGCAACAAGAAAGCCTCTGAGAAGAAATTGCAACTGGTGCTGTGTTGGCACATGCATCAACCGGACTATCGAAACTACCTGACGGGCGAGTTCGTCTTGCCATGGACTTACCTGCATGCCATGAAGGATTACACCGACATGGCGTATCACTTGGAACAGCATCCACAAGCCAAAGCGGTGGTGAATTTCGTGCCTATCTTGGTCGAGCAGCTGCTCGACTACGAGCAGCAGTTCAAGTCTGGCAAGGTGAAAGATGGCCTGCTCAAGATGTTGTGTATGGAGCGCTTGGATGATCTGAGCGAGCCTGATCGTCTGCACATCCTAGACAGTTGTTTCAAGAGCAATCACACCAAGATGTTGCAACCGTACCGCGCATACCAGCATCTATTCGATCTGCAAAAGATGATGGAAGGCCGAGGACGCGAGACGGTGACCTATCTGTCTGGTCAATATATGGCTGACTTGCTGGTGTGGTATCACTTGGTGTGGATGGGCGAGAGTGTGCGTCGCGAGAGTGAGGTCGTCGCGCGTCTGATGACCAAGGGGAGTCAATTCACATTTGCCGAGCGAATGGAGTTGTTCAAACTCATAGGAGAATTGATCGCAGGCATCATCCCTCGTTACAAAGCACTCTCAGATCGTGGGCAGGTGGAGATATCCAGCACCCCTTACAACCACCCTATCTTGCCCTTGTTGTTGGATTTCAATTCGGCACGCGAAAGTGAGCCGAATGCGCCGTTGCCTCAAGCTAGCTACTACCCCGGTGGATTGCGTCGTGCGCAAGCGCATCTAGCCAAAGCAGTGGAGAGTCATCAGCAGCACTTCGGCGTCAAGCCGAATGGTATGTGGCCATCGGAAGGCAGTCTTTCGCGTCCTACACTGAAATTGCTGGGTGAGCACGGATGCAAATGGACTGCGACTGGACAGGCGGTGCTCGCGCACAGCCTCCAGCGAGAGATGAATGGCAATGGCTTGCCCGATAAATCCACCTATCTGTACAAGCCTTACGTGATGGAGGATATGGCAAAGCCGGTGTATACCTTCTTCCGCGACGATCAACTTTCCGATCGCATCGGTTTCGAGTATGCGAAATGGAAAGGTGACGATGCTGCTGCCGACATGATCCATCATTTGGAAGAGATCTATCGACATTCACCTAGTGAAAATGATCCAGTCGTTTCGGTGATCTTGGATGGCGAGAATGCGTGGGAGTATTTCCCGTACAACGGCTATTACTTCCTGTCCGAACTTTACGCTAAGTTGGAAAAGCACCCGTTCATCCAAACCACGACATTCAATGAGTGTGTGAAGGGCATAGAGTCCAAGAAGTCCACGGCCGAGACGGGCAAGTTGAAGCAACTTGTTTCGGGTAGTTGGGTATATGGCACCTTCAGCACGTGGATAGGATCGCCGGACAAGAATCGCGGTTGGGATCTGTTGTGTGAGGCAAAACGTAGTTACGACATCGTGACCAACAGCGGAAGATTGACTACTGAAGAGTTGCGCTTAGCAACGGAGCAACTCGCCGATTGTGAAGGCTCGGACTGGTTCTGGTGGTTCGGTGATTACAACTCTGCACAGAGCGTGTCTTCTTTCGACTTGTTGTTCCGCCAGAACTTGGCGAATCTCTATCGCCTGCTCAAGTTGCCGGCGCCAGTCGATCTGCAGCATGTCATCAGCGTAGGCGGCGGGGACCCCGCTGCAGGTGGCACCATGCGCCGCTCAGATGTGGTTTGATCCATGTCTGCTGAATTGATCGGCATCGATGTGGGCGGGACCAACTTCCGCCTAGGTGTCGTTCAAGAACTGCGCGTAGTGTGGGAGAAGCGGTTCCAAGCCGATTTCTCCGGTGTGTGTCGTAGGCAATCCGCCGCCGATGCCTTGGAGACTATCACTGCGACATTGAATGATGCGTGCTTATCCGGTTTTCACAGACACCTACCAGATGTAGTGTTTCGTGATTTTACGGAGTAAAGCTCTGCGTAGGTCGGGGCAGTGACATCGCCAGCGATCCCGAGCAGGGATCGGAAGGCGTTGAAGGCGTTGAAGGGGTAGAAGCGTCGGTTGAA
>JBGSWB010000112.1:0-11181 GCA_041752675.1 Sideroxydans sp.
GCTGTAGCGATAAGGTTCGCAGGACGTTTCGCAGTGAGGACACACGAAACCGCCGCCCCATCGTGCCCGCTCAAGGTAGGCCGCGCACGCGGCCTCATCAGGAAAAAGTCGTTGAAACTCCGGCAGCGAGCGCGGGAACGACAGATCGTCTCGCTCAAGTACGTCGATAACCATGATTATTCCACTTGGGGGCAGATACTCAACATACTACCGCTAGTGGATGTCTGTGACAACCGGATAAGCACGAAAGATTCCTCTGCTGGAATAAAAAACGCACGGCATGCCGTGCGTTTTTTATTGTTGCTTCACCATGAATCACTTCGGTTGAGTCTCTACCAAGATCAGTGGTTCATTGCTCTCGGCCGTGTAGATCTCGCGCGGACGTGAGCGACGACGCGGTGCGCGATCTTGTGAGGCTGGAGCTGGAGCAACGACCGTTGCGGCCTTGTTCGGGTCCGTCTCGATCATCGTCAGACCTGCGCTGCTCAGATCCACTGGAGCGGGAGCGGCTACTTGAACGACCGGAGCCACAGCCTTGGGCGCAGGAGCGGCGTTCGTTGGGTAGCAAACTACTTCAGTCGGTGTCAGACGCTTCATCGAATCAGGATAGGCCACGTACTCGCTTGGCTTCGTTTGAGCTGGTGCGGTGTTGCGCGGTGCTTCAGCAACAACGACATCATTCGCGACAAAGGCTTCTACGTTGGTGTTCTCGCCAGTTGCGGCAACATTAGGATCACGACGCTCACGCTCACGACGACCGCCGCGACGACCGCGCTTACGACCACTTCCTTCACGTCCGCCGTTGTTCTCTTCACCTTGTTCGCCTGCGACCACCGGTTTGCTGGTTTCCAGAACAGGCTTGGGTTCGCGTGGCTCGCGCGGTTCACGCGGAGGACGTGGTGGGCGTTGTTCGTTGCGATTCTGTTGTGCTTGTTCCTTGTTGGCGTTATCTGCCTTGGGAGCGTCATCACGATCACGCGGCTTCTTGTTGCCTTCGCCACGTTCGCGACGTTGGCGGTTGCCGCCTTCGCTGCGTTCACCGCGATTGCCACGATCACGACCTTGGTTGCCACGGTTACTCTTGACCGGAGCTGCAGGCTTAGCTGGTTCGCTGACGCCACCCAGTGATTTGAACCAGCCGATGATGCCGCCGAGGAGAGAGGTTGTCTTCTCTTCCTTGACTTCATGCTTTGGAGCAGGTTGTGCTGGTGTGATGCCACGCACCGCAGCCTGCGCACGTGGCGCTGTCTTGGCAGCTTCTTGCGCAGCAGCGGCAGTCAAAGCCTTAGGCTCTTCTGGTTTCTCGACCAGTTTGTAACTGGCTTGCAGATGATCGGCAGTGATGTCGTCCATACGCAGACGGTTGACCGTGTAATGCGGTGTCTCCATGTGCGGGTTGGGGATCAACACGACGCTTACTTTGAAACGGGATTCGATGCGATGGATGTCGGAGCGCTTCTCGTTCAACAGGAAGGTGGCGACATCGACTGGCACTTGTGCATGGATAGCCGCGCTGCTGTCCTTCATCGCTTCTTCCTGGATGATACGCAGGATGTTCAATGCAGAAGACTCGGTACCACGGATATGGCCGATGCCGTTACAGCGTGGGCAGGTCGTGTGGTTGCCTTCTTCCAAACTAGGTGCCAAACGTTGGCGCGATAGCTCTAACAAACCAAAGCGAGAGATCTTTGCGGTCTGGATGCGCGCACGGTCAAAGTGCAAGGCATCGCGCAGACGGTCTTCCACGGCGCGTTGGTTCTTGGTTGCTTCCATGTCGATGAAGTCGATGACGATGAGGCCACCCAAGTCACGCAAGCGCAATTGGCGGGCGATCTCGTCTGCCGCTTCCAAGTTGGTGTTGAGCGCAGTCGTCTCGATGTCGCTACCGCGCGTAGAACGTGCGGAGTTGATGTCGATAGCGGTCAACGCTTCGGTATGGTCGATGACGATGGCGCCGCCAGAAGGCAGGTTCACCTGACGCGCATGTGCGGATTCGATCTGATGTTCGATCTGGAAGCGCGAGAACAGCGGCACATCGTCGTGATAACGCTTGATGCGGTCAACGTGGTCCGGCATCACCGTACCCATGAAGGCTTGTGCTTGCTGGAAGATGTCGTCGGTGTCGATCAGGATCTCGCCGATCTCTGGATTGAAGTAGTCGCGGATGGCACGTACGACCAAGCTGCTTTCCAGATAGATGAGGGAAGGCGCCTTTTCGGATTGAGCGGCACCATCGATGGCATCCCACAGTTGCTTGAGGTAGTTCAAATCCCATTGCAGTTCTTCTGCATTGCGACCAATACCAGCTGTGCGGGCGATGATGCTCATGCCTTTAGGCACGTCCACCTGCGCCAGAACATCGCGCAACTCATTGCGATCTTCGCCTTCGATACGACGTGATACACCACCACCGTTCGGATTGTTCGGCATCAAAACGATGTAGCGCCCCGCCAAGCTGATGTAGGTGGTGAGGGCTGCGCCTTTGTTACCGCGTTCGTCCTTTTCCACTTGAACCAACAACTCTTGGCCTTCGCGCAATGCTTCCTTGATGGAAGAACGGCTATTGGCACCAGATTGATAGTACTGAGGGGCGACTTCTTTAAAGGGAAGGAATCCGTGGCGGGTGCCACCGTATTCGACGAAACAGGCTTCGAGGCTAGGCTCGATGCGAGTGATGATGGCTTTGTAGATGTTGCTCTTGCGTTGCTCTTTTCCGGCTGTCTCAATGTCGAGGTCAACGAGTTTTTGACCATCAACAATGGCGACGCGTAGTTCTTCCGGCTGCGTCGCATTGAATAACATGCGTTTCATTTTTTTATTCTCCCGCGCTCTGACACGGGCAGGGCAAAGCTACGCGCCGCTTAGCGCGCGAGAAGTAGGATGTTTGGGTTGTGAGGCCTACGATTGTCCAAGTACTTATTCTCGTTATTAGCTTGTCTGTATCTACATGCTGCCTAAATAGCGGGGCAACACGTTAAAAATTTTTCTGCTTGATGCTTAGAGCGCGCAAATCAATTACCATCACTGCTTGTTTCCGGTGAGTGAGATTAACCGGGCGGGGCTGCTTCGTAGGCGGCTTGATTGCCTGCCATCCTTAACATAAATCTCGCGTAGCGATTCGTTTGACCCCTCTCCCTCCGGGGAGGGGTTGGGTGGGGGAAACGGGCATGTCGAAATTCAATATCAAGAGTGGCACATTTGTCATGACCGTAAGGTTGGACGGGGAAATTAACATCCCGTTTGACGAAGGCGCACACGCAAGGCGCGGAGTATATTCAAAATGAGTGGTTTGAGCAAAGAATCCGTCACTTGGGTCGAAATAGATGAAGGCAGTGAAGGTCAGCGCATCGACAATTTCCTTTTCAAGCACCTGAAAGGCGTCCCTAAGAGTCATATCTACCGCATCTTGCGGGGAGAAGTGCGGGTCAACAAGAAGCGTATCGACCAGACCTATCGTCTCCAGATGGGAGATATGTTACGTATCCCGCCCATCCGTGTGGCGGAAAAGCCCGAAGCAGAGTATGTCCCAGCCACTGAATTCCCTATATTGTTCGAGGATGAAGCGCTCATCGCCATCAATAAACCAGCTGGAACAGCGGTACATGGGGGCAGTGGGGTGAGCTTCGGCGTGATCGAGCAAATGCGAAGTGCGCGTCCGCAAGCCAAGTTCCTTGAATTGGTCCATAGGCTAGACCGCGAGACATCCGGCGTGTTGCTGATCGCCAAGAAACGTTCTGCCTTGACCGCCATGCACGAGATCATGCGTGAGGGTAACAGCGACAAGCGTTACCTCACCTTGGTGCTGGGGCAATGGAAGAATGCCAAACAACATGTGAAGTTACCGCTACACAAGTTCGACACCCCTCAAGGCGAAAAGCGCGTCATGGTGCGTGAGGATGGGCAGGCTTCACACACCATCTTCACTTTACTTAAGAGTTATCCCGAGTTCTCTTTGCTCGAAGCGCAACTTAAGACCGGGCGCACCCACCAGATTCGTGTGCATACCTCACATCTTGGCTTCCCCATCGCTGGAGACGATAAATATGGCGACTTTGCTCGCAACAAAGAGTTGATGAAGCAAGGACTTAAACGCATGTTCCTACATGCCCATAGCATCGCCTTTAATCATCCGTTGACGGGCGAACCTTTGAGCATCACTGCGCCACTCGCGCCAGAGTTGCAGAAATTCCTCGACCGATTGGATAGCCAGCAATGACGCATATGGCAACGCCGAGGTATTCCGAACGCGCCTTGCTGTTGACCTTGGCGGGTATCCAGTTCAGTCACATCCTCGACTTCATGATCATGATGCCGCTGGGCCCTTCGCTGATGCAGGAACTGGGTATCACCACACATGAGTTCGGGCTGTTGGTTGCGTCTTATAGTTTTAGCGCGGCGCTATCGGGGCTGCTCGCGGCGACCTTCGTGGATAGGTTCGAACGCAAGCGGCTGATACTCATCATGTTCCTGCTGTTCGGCTTGGCGACGCTGGCCTGTGGGTTGGCACCTAGCTACGCCACGTTGATCATCGCGCGTGGTTTGGCGGGAGCGTTCGGTGGGGTGTTGGGCGCATTGGTGCAGACCATCATCGGCGATACCATTCCCTTCGCACGTCGAGCCAAGGCAAGTGGAACGGTATCCGCAGCCTTTTCTTTCTCTACGGTTGCGGGTGTGCCGCTTTCGTTATGGTTGGCTAGTCACTTCCAATGGCGTGCGCCTTTCATCTTCATCGTGGTCTTGGTCGCCATTTTTATGGTGGTCGCGGTGCGTGTCTTGCCAGAGTTGCGTCATCACATGAGTCAAGAGAAGCAGGCCCATCCATTCTCGGCATTGTTCGCGGTGATGCGTGATGCCAACCATTGGCGCGCGATGATGTTGTCGGCGCTCGTTATCTTCTCTGGCTTCACCATCATTCCCTATATCACGGTGTATGCGGTGAATAACATCGCCATCAGCCAGCACGATATTGCCTATATCTATTTGGTGGGTGGGGCGGCGACCTTGGTGACGGCACGCCTCATCGGGCATTGGGCGGATGTGGCAGGCAAAGTTCGTGTGTACCGCATCGTCGCATGGGCTGCGATGATTCCGCTGTTGGCGGTGACGCAGATCGAAACAGCTTCGTTGGCTTGGTGGTTGGTCTGCACGACCTTGTTCTTTGTTCTTATCTCTGGGCGTTTCATCCCTGCGATGGCCATCATCACTTCGGCAGCCCAACCCAGACTGCGCGGCACATTCATGTCACTCAATGGCACAGTGCAATCCTTGGCGATGGGGCTGGCGGCGACCTTGAGTGGCTTCATCATCACGCAAGACGCAACGGGGAATATCGTGGGTTATCAAAACGTAGGCTATGTCGCTATCGTGGCTAACCTGTTGGCCATCTGGTATGTTTCTCGCATCGTGATGCACGACGCTCATCCCAATCTGCCGGACGTCACGCCGAAATAAGTAGCTAATCTTTTCTGAGTGCTTGCCGATAGTTCAGTTGTAAGGAACGTGGAGGGAGTTGCCATGCGCTATGTATCGGAGATCAAACCTGTTACGACTGAGCTAAAAACCAGCCTCGTTCCTGGTTTGTCTTCCGTCCATGCGGTGAAGCCCATCCATTCACGCGATCAGACCGTATTTGAGGTCACCGCCTTGCAGGGCAGGCATAAAGAGGCGGTGGAAGCGGATCATGAACATGCAACAAGACTGCTTTTGGAAGACAGGCGCAAAGCCTGTCGTCGTATCCACTTCCAAAAAGTGCTGATCGAACTACGCTCTGGTGTGGATAGGCGGCATCACGATCTGTTGGGTGATCACGCCACCGAGCACATCGACGAAAAAGCCTGAATCACTTCTTTGCCCTAGTCAGGAACACCGTCACTTCTTCGCGGTCGTGATAGAGCTGTTTCGCTTCTAAGCGATAACGGATACCTTTTGCATTGAGTGCCGTGCGTATCGAACCCAATGCGACTTGTAACGCTTCGACGCGTTTTTTCATGGGTAGCTTCAGATTGAAGATGGCGTGCATCGTGTGGCCACCGATGAACCACTCTGTCACCAAAGTCGCGACCCGCTGCGGTTGCTCCACCATGTCGCACACCAGCCAATCGACCATTTTTTGCGGGCGGAACTTGAAGCCGTCTTGACGCAGATGTTTGATGTTCGGGTGTGTGGCAGCTGCGCCTTTGAGCGGGCCGTTGTCCACGGCGGTCACTTTGAGTCCGCGTTGTACCAACTGCCAAGTCCAACCCCCGGGTGCAGCACCCAGATCCACCGCTGTCATGTGCGGTTTCAGCCAGAGCGATTGCTCTTTCTTGTCTAGGAACACCTCGAACGCTTCAGCGAGTTTCAAGTAGGAACGGCTGGGAGCATCACTCACCATGCTCACGCGATGGATGCCGTTGAGCGCGCTGTTGCTGTTTTCGGGATTGCTGGTGGCGATGAGTGCGCGTTGCTCATTTGGGAAGAAGATGTGCAGACGCGGCAGATCTGGGTCATCCACCAAGCGTGAAGTCTCACGCAACACCTCTTCCAGCAAAGGTTGGAAACGTTTGGTGAAGCCCGATAGTGTCTTGCCATCATTGGTGTCGGGTACTTCCAGATATAGCGCACCGAATTTCTCTGGCGCATCGGGGATGGCGGCGAGCAATGGACTCAGTCGGTCACGCTCAGGCAGGTCGTTCACTTCACCGTGCAGCGTCAACAGTTGGCGCACGAAAGTGAGTTGCTTGTAGGCTAACTTTGCTTTGCCTTGCAGTAAGAGGAAGCCGCTGTTTTCGTCACCCTCGATGACTTTGGCTTGTGTCTCTTCGGCGCAGTCGCGCTCAAAGCCGGGGCGGCAGTAGATCAGCCAAGAGGGAAGTGATTTATCTATCATGGGTAGGAGCGGAATCTCGGTAGGTGGATGTGCCAGCGTATCGCCGCTAGACGGATAGCGACGATCACCATCATGGAAGCGATGAGTGCGGTGTTGTGCGCCATTCCCATGTTATCCAATGCGAGCAATAGCAAGGCACCGATCAAGGCGGCTGTGGCATAGATGTCGGTGCGGAAGATGAGCGGGACTTCATTGCATAAGATATCGCGGATGACTCCGCCGAACACTCCCGTGATGACGCCCATCAAGGCGGCGATGAACCAATGCACGTGCAAGCTCATGGCGACACTGGTGCCGATGACGGTGAACAGCGCGAGACCGACTGCATCGGGTAGCAGGAAGAAGTTCTTGGGAATGTCGATCTTGCGTTCAAAATAGAAGGTGAGCATTGCAGCGCTGATGCCGACCACGACGTAAAGGGGGTCATGTATCCAATACACCGGCAAGCGCCCGAGCAAGATGTCTCGCACCGTGCCACCACCGATGCCGGCGATCACTGCGATGGTCGCCACGCCAAAGAGATCCAGCTCGCGGCGTTGTGCTTCCAGCGTGGCGGTGATGGCGCAGACGCCGACCGCACACAGGTCGAGGATGTAGATCAGGCTCATGACATTACCAATCAAAGGGGCGCGCATTATACGAGGTGGCGCTTTACCCAGTGGTAGAATCCGCGCCTTACTAATTGGGTGGTTCAGATGGCGAAAAGATATGACCTGATCGTGTTCGATTGGGATGGTACGGTGATGGATTCCACGGCGATCATTGCGTCTTCCATACAATCAGCTTGTCGTGATTTGGGATTGAATGTTCCAACTGACGAAGCTGCAAGGCATGTCATCGGCATGGGGCTGGCGCAAGCGTTACAACACGCAGTGCCAGATGCGCCCCCACACATGCATGAGCCACTTGCCGATCGTTATCGCCATTATTTCTTGGCGCAAGACCAGTCCATCCCTTTGTTCGATGGCGCAGCAGAGACCATCGCTGAGTTGAAAGAAGCGGGCTACCTACTGGCGGTCGCCACGGGTAAGAGTCGCAAGGGATTGGACCGTGTGATGGATAGCAGCGGCTTGCGCGAGTTCTTCATCGCATCACGCACGGCGGATGAGACCTTCTCCAAGCCGCACCCAGCGATGTTGCATGAACTGATGGAAGAATTGGCTGTCGATGCTGAGCGTGTGCTGATGGTAGGTGATACAACCCACGACTTGCAGATGGCGATCAATGCGGGAGTGGATGTGGTGGGAGTGACGCATGGCGCGCACCCAGAAGACCAATTGCGTGCGCTAGCGCCGCTAGCTTTGCTGGATGATTTTCATGGATTGCGCGCTTGGTTCAAAGCCAACGCTTAATACGATAGGAGATGAATGATGTCTGAAGAGAATACCAACCCTAATTGGGAAAGAGGCGTACTGGAAAAGCTGGCGATGTCCGCCATTCAAGAGCAGCGCCGTGCGCGGCACTGGAGCATCTTCTTCAAGGTGCTGACCTTTGGTTATCTGTTCTTGTTGTTGTTCTTATTCATGGGATGGGCTGGCAGTAGTGGTGACGGCAGCATGTCTGGCAGCAAGCACACGGCGCTCGTCGATCTGCAAGGTGTCATCTCGGCAGATAGCAATGCTAATGCAGATAATCTGATGGCCAGTCTGCAAGATGCGTTCGAAGACAAGAACACGGCGGGTGTCATTCTGCGTGTCAACAGCCCGGGCGGTAGCCCAGTACAAGCGGGTCTGGTGAATGACGAGATACGCCGTTTGCGCACATTACATCCTGACATCCCGCTGTATGTGGTGGTAGAGGATATGTGTGCATCAGGTGGGTACTACATCGCAGCAGCGGCAGACAAGATCTACGTCAACAAGGCGAGCATCGTCGGTTCTATCGGAGTGTTGATGGATGGCTTCGGTTTTACCGGAACCATGGAGAAGTTGGGCGTCGAGCGCCGCTTGATGACGGCGGGTGAGAACAAGGGCTTCATGGATCCATTCTCTGCGCGCAATCCCAAACATGAAGCGTTCACCAAAGGTCTGCTAGTTGGCATCCATCAACAGTTCATCGATGTGGTGAAGCAGGGACGTGGCAAACGATTGAAGGAAACGCCCGAGATGTTCAGCGGTCTGTTCTGGAGCGGCGACAAGGCTATCGAGATGGGTTTGGCAGATGAGATCGGTAGCGTGGATTCCGTGGCGCGTGATGTCATCAAAGCTGAAGACATCGTTGACTTCACCGCACGTGAGAACATTGCTGATCGCTTGGCTAAGAAACTAGGGGCGGGCGTGGTCAGTGCGTTTCCTGGGTTTGGTGCTCAAGTCGGTGGTGTCACTTTACGCTGAGAAGTTGCGTGAGGCTGGGTAGCACGTTCTTCAATATCTGCGGTTGTGCTACCGCGTTCGGGTGTAGGTTGTCAGCTTGGAATTGTTCTGGTGGGATGTCTTTCAGCATGAAGCCCACCAGACTCACTTTATGTTTTTTAGCTAACTTGGGGTATAGCGCGCTGAAGCGTTTGGTGTAGTCCAGCCCGTAGTTGGGGGGTATCTGTATCCCCAGCAACAAGACCTTGGCGTTCGCTTTCTTCGTTTTCAGTATGATGTCGTTCAGATTCCTCTCTGTCTCACTGAGTGGCGTACCACGCAGAGCATCATTCGCCCCAAGCTCTACAATCACAACTGCAGGGCGATGTTCGTTCAGGGCTTTGACGATGCGTCTTACGCCGCCTGCAGTGGTCTCGCCACTGATGCTGGCATTCACCACTTCGTATTGCGGGTGGGACTTTTGCAAGGAGGTTTGCAATAGGTTTCCCCATGAATCGGCACGTGCGATCCCATAGCCGGCTGATAAACTGTCACCAAAGATCAAGATGGTCTTGGTAGCGTGTGCGGAGGTAGATAGCGCGAGCGCTACCATCAGCAGAATGATTCTCAGAAAGGTATCCATGTCATCGATTGTGCAAGCAGTAGGGCTCACCAAGCAAGTGCAAAGTGGCGATCAGCCATTGGTCATCCTGAATGAAGTCAGCTTCGAGGTCGAAGCGGGAGAGAGCCTTGCCATCGTAGGCGCGTCTGGCTCTGGCAAATCCACCTTGCTCGGATTGTTGGCGGGGTTGGATGTGCCGAGTAGCGGCAGTGTCTCGTTGAACGGCACTGACTTGTTCGAATTGGATGAGGATGGCCGCGCGCGATTGCGCGGTGAATTGGCAGGCTTCGTATTTCAATCGTTCCAATTGCTACCAGCCTTGAATGCACTAGAGAACGTGATGTTGCCGCTGGAGTTGGCAGGGGTGAAAGAGGCTCGGCAGCGCGCGGAAATATCGCTTCAACAGGTAGGCCTCGCCGCACGCGCCCATCACGTCCCAAAACATCTCTCAAGGGGTGAACAGCAACGCGTCGCTCTGGCTCGTGCCTTTGTCACTCGCCCCAAGATACTTTTTGCCGACGAACCTACCGGTAACTTGGATGCCGCTACAGGTGCGCAAGTGATCGAGTTGATGCTGGAGCTCAATCGCGCACAAGGTACGACGTTGATACTGGTGACGCACGACGAGAATCTGGCGCGGCGTTGCGGTAAGCAGATAAGGCTGGCAGCAGGGCGGGTCGTGCAGTGAACCTAGTTCTCCTTTCATTGAATCTATTACGTCGCGACTGGCGCGCTGGCGAGTGGCGCGTGTTGTTGCTGGCGCTGGTGTTGGCGGTTGGCAGCCTCGCTACCGTTGGCCTGTTCGCTGATCGTGTACGTCAGGCCCTGCAGCAACAGGCACAGAGTCTTATCGGTGCCGATCTACGCATCACTTCCTCGCGATCGCTCTCAACGGAATATCGAAAAGCTGCTGAGGCCCGAGGCATGCAGGTGGTGCAGAGTCGTACCTTCCCTAGCATGGTGGTGCATGGTGAGCAGGTGTTGTTGAGTGAGATACAAGCGGTGGAAACGGGCTATCCATTGCGAGGAAAGATCGAGATCGATGATGGAAGTTCGCACGTTGCTTCAGCTATTCCCGTAAGCGGTACGGTGTGGGTAGATGAGCGATTGCTGCGTCGTATGGATATGCAGGTGGGTGATGAGGTGGGTATCGGTGCGCAGCGATTCAATATCGCGGCACGCATCGTGAAGGATATCGACCAATCCATCGGTTTCGCGAGTTTCGCTCCACGTGTGTTGATGAACGAGACTGACCTTGCCTCTACAGGCTTGCTGCAAGAAGGGAGTCGTGTCTCTTATCGCTTGATGATCGCGGGTGATGCTACGCAGGTGCTTGCGTTGAAGACATCGCTACAAGAAAAGCTATCAGGCAACGAGAAGATGGAGGATGTGCGCGATGC
>JBGSWB010000113.1:0-7040 GCA_041752675.1 Sideroxydans sp.
GGTTATCTGATGACGACATTTCTTCTGTGTAGCTCATGTTGCGCTCCTTTAACTCAATCAATTGCGAAGCAATTTCGCTTGCCCCCTCTCCCACTGGGGGAGGGTTGGGGTGGGGGAACGGACAAGGTGTCTGCCTCGTTCCTGATTTCAAAATGCAGCGCCATGTCCGTTAAGCTAAGAGACGCGCCAGCGTCTGCGACAATTTCTGCGGCTCGAATTTCGGTACGTATTCATCCACACCGACAGATTTACCCATCTGCTGGTTAGAGGTACTAGATAGTGATGAATGCATCAGCACAGGGATGCCATTGAAGCGTTTGTCCGATTTGATCTTGCGGGTCAACATGTAGCCATCCATCTCAGGCATCTCGACATCGGTGAGGATGACTTGCACCATCTCTTTCATCGGTGTGTGGCTGGCATCGGCATAGTCCGCCATACGGCTCAGCTCGTCCCACGCCTTGCGACCATTGATGGCGGAGACGTGCTTCACCCCCATCGCATCCAACGTCTTGGCGATCTGGTTACGTGCGACAGATGAGTCATCCGCGAAGAACACGGTTCGATTCTCTTGACCTAGACGTTTGACTGACTTGAAGATCATTTCATCAGAACCAAAATGACCCGTCTCTGCCAATACCTTTTCCACATCCAACATCATCACTAGCCGCTTGTCTTTGAGTTCAGTGATCGCAGTCACCAGACCGCCAAGCTCGGCTACCAACATCTCAGGTGGCACTCGCATGGCAGACCAGTCAAGACGCAGGATGTTATCCACCGATTTAACGAGGAAGCCTTGGGTATGGCCGTTGTATTCGGTGACGATCATGATCTCTGGCTTGCCGTCCGGTTCCATGCCGATG
Organism: Sideroxydans sp.; assembly: GCA_041752675.1. Classification (GTDB taxonomy): domain Bacteria; phylum Pseudomonadota; class Gammaproteobacteria; order Burkholderiales; family Gallionellaceae; genus Sideroxyarcus. The sequence goes on from JBGSWB010000113.1 coordinate 864, forward strand.
TATTTGGCAAGGTCGATGACAGGCACCAACGCCCCACGCAAACTGACCATCCCCTCTACTGAAGGCGGCATCTCGGGCGCACGCGTGATAGCAGGGATACGCATCACCTCGCGCACCTTGAACACATTGATACCGAAGGTCTCATCACGTCCGGTACGTAAGTCCTTGCCGAGCGAGAACATGAGGATCTCTAATTTATTGGTACCCGCCAATTTGGTACGGGCATCGATGTTCTTCAACAGTTCTGACATTTGCTTCTCCTTGCGCTACTGCGCGCTTACCGACTACATGTAACCAGATATCCCACTTTCTAATTCATCAAATAACTACACTTCCGCGACCTAATTCGATTGCACTGTTCGGTATCCCTTGCAAGAGAGATAGCGCTCATGCCCTACTTTCTAACTTTTTCATCGCACATTTCGTCAGCGGATATCCAGCTCTGCTCAATTCATCGGCAGATATGGTCAAAGCTTGAGTAGCCGTCTTTGCCGTCATGACAGAGTTGGTATTGCTGTCCACCAACATGGTGATACGTTCCAGATTCTGCGCAACCACTCGCCCTGCTTCTGATTGCTCTTTTGAGGCCAGCGCGATGTGATCCACCCTGCCCGCCACTAATTGCGAAGCCGTTTTGACTTCGCGCAGTCCTTCGCCGTTGAGCTTGATCAGGCTGATACTGGTCTCCACTTCCCCCACGACACCTTGCATCGATTGCACAGCCGCATTAGAAGTGACATTGATCTCTCCGATGGTCTGAGCGATGTCCTTGGTACTGCTGCCAGTACGTTCAGCCAATTTACGCACCTCATCCGCCACAACTGCAAACCCACGCCCCTGCTCACCTGCACGTGCAGCTTCGATAGCTGCATTCAACGCGAGCAAGTTGGTCTGGTCTGCGATCTCCTTGATAGTGTTGGCGATGATGCCAATCTTTTGGATAGACAATCCGAGCTCTTGAATGGTCTGGCTAGAGCTACTGACTGTGTCGGACACTTTTCCGGCCGCTTGGCTACTTAGATTCATGTTGCGATCATTTGTGTCTACGATGCCTTGCATACGCTGGGTGTCACTCAGTGAATCAGCGGCCATACTTGAGACTTCATCCACTGATTGGCTGAATTGCTTCATTGAAGTGGCGATACTTTTTATTTGCTCCTGCTCAACCAAGGTGTTGTCAGTCATCTCGGTGACGCGCTGTTCCAACACTTGGATCTGATGACGGATAGAACGCCCTGATGCAGCAATGTCATCCACCATCATGCGCAGATAGGTTTGCATGTTGGTTATCTCGCGGCACATCTCTCCCACCTCATCACCCACACTGATATCCATCTCACTATCGAAATTTCCTTGCAAGACAGAGCGAATCTCATGCTTCGCTGCGTTCAATGGATTGCGCACGAAATGTGAAACGAGTTGCAACTTGTATCTCAACGACCAGTTCTTAAATTTTAGATGTTCATGTGGCGACACAAAACTAGCATCGCTCTGGCTCTTTTCGCGATAAATGGCTTCAGCATGCCGGATCTGTTCTCGCGTGGGTGCCCTGCGCATGGAAACGTAGCCAGTGACACGCCCCTCTTCGAATATAGGTGATATCGTAGCGCGCACCCAATAGTGGTCTCCGTTCTTAGCACGGTTCTTCACCGTGCCTCGCCAAGGCTTCCCTTGGTGCAAATCACCCCACAGCCACTTGAAGGCACTGATGGGCATATCTGGATGACGCACGATATTGTGGTTCTCACCCAACAATTCTTCGCGTGAATATCCAGAAATAGCGATGAATCCCTCGTTGCAATAAGTGATGACCCCCTTAAGGTCTGTCTTCGAGATCAATACCTCTCCTAGCGGGAACGGCACCTCTTTTTGTGAGACATAAGCGTATTTGTTATGCATATTTCAATCCCAGCTAAACTTAGTCGAATTCATCAATATCATCCTTCGCCCTATCTTTGCATCAGATGCTCGTGGTACTTATTTATATTCCGGCATCCTCTAGCAAAGTGCTCTCCTCATCCTTTCATTGCACATTTGGTCAGTGGATATCCTGCCCTGCTGAGTTCATCTGCCGATTTTGCCAATTCTTCAGCCGCGACTTTGGTTGATTGCACCGAGCGAGTGTTCTCATCCACTAGGCTGGTGATGCTTTCTAGGCTCTTCGCGACATTCTCGCCCGCTGCTGATTGCTCTTTCGATGCCAGTGCGATGTGCTCGATACGGTTCGACATGGAGACCGTCGCACTCATGATCTCTTTCAAGCCCTCACCGTTCTTGCGAATGAGCGCGATACCTGACTCGACCTCGACCACCGCGCCGCCCATCGCTTTGACCGCCTCGTTGGAAATGGCGTTGATCTCGGAGATGGTGCTAGCGATGTCCTTGGTGCTGGTCGCAGTACGTTCTGCCAATTTGCGCACCTCGTCGGCCACCACAGCAAAACCACGTCCTTGCTCACCAGCACGCGCCGCTTCGATAGCCGCATTCAGCGCGAGCAGGTTGGTCTGATCAGCGATCTCCTTGATGGAATTGGCGATGACACCGATCTTCTGGATGGACTCGCCTAGATCTGAGATGGTCTTACTGGAACTCTTGACTGTTTCCGCGACCTTGCTGGTGGCACTGATGCTGAGCCCCATATTACTGTTGTTCTGTTCGACGATGGATTGAGTACGTTTCATCTCCGCCAGTGATTCGGAAGACATGCTTGCCACTTCAGCGATGGATTGACTGAATTGCTCCATGGTCGCAGCGATGGTCTGTATCTGATCCTGCTCAGTGAGTGCATTGCTGGCGACGGTGCTGATCTTGCCATCCACCTCACTCACATGGGCTTGCATCTTGGCGACAGGGGTGACGATCTCGTCCACCATCGTGCGCAGATAGGCCTGCATCGTCTGTATCTCACACAGCAACGCGCCCATCTCATCCTTGATACTGATATCCAACTCGGTATCTAGATTGCCTTCCATGATGTTGCGGAACTCTCTATCGACTTGTTTCAGCGGACGCCGGATGAACACATCCACGCAGTAACCGATGAAGAAGAACAGGAACACCTGCAAGGCGATCTGCCCAATGATGATGTTGCGCTCTACAGCATGGATGCGTGCCATGTCTGCCTTGAGGTCGATGGTGATGTCGGAAGCCCCAGATACCGCCCCTTCGCCACCCGCATGACACGCGGTGCAATCAGTGCCATGGAAGTCTTTGCTCAACAAGTAAGGCGTGACGATGCGCAGGACAGGATCACCCGCCTCGTTGTTCATGAACATCACACTACTCTGTTTTGTCTCCATCACCTTTCGCTGTATGTCTTCTGTCGCCTGCTGACCTGACATGCCTGCGCCGTATTGTTCGATCAGTTGTGGGGAGCGCAGGATGCTGACGGATTTGACGTGCCCCGATGCTGTCGCTTTAGTGATGAGTAGCTTGCGATTGGCCTCGTCACTGATCTGCCCAGTGACCATCAACATGTTCTCGTTATCGATGAATTGGCTGGCGACTTGCTCACCCTTCTCTTGAGCCTGATGCATCGCCTCTTGCTCAGTGCCATTGGTGATGTACAGCTGAGCTGCGGTCAATATGACTAGCAGTGGCACTTGGATGACCGCCTGCAATTTTGCTTTCAAGGACCAGTTCTTTACCTTGAATCCTTCGTATTTTGAAACGATCTGGTCGCCACTTCTGTTCAACTCTCGATACATGGCCTCAGCTTCTGCCACCTGCTGGCGTGTAGGCGACTTTCCGACTGATACATAGCCGATGATCTTTTGGTTTTCGATGACGGGAGCGACAGTCGCACGCACCCAGTAGTGATCACCGTTCTTGCAACGGTTCTTCACCATGCCACGCCAAGGGCGCTCGTCTTTCAAGGTATCCCACAACCATTTGAAGGCCTGCGGCGGCATATCAGGATGGCGCACGATGTTATGACTCTTGCCGACCAACTCCTCACGCGCGAATCCAGAGATCTCGCAGAAAGCGTCATTGGTGTAAGTGATGATGCCCTTGGTATCGGCCTTGGTGATGAGCACGATCCCATTGGACAACTGCACTTCTTTTTGCGACACGAATGCGTTCTTGTTTTGCATGATGTTCCTCCTTAGATACGCAATCGGCGGACCGTTCCGTATAGTTCTCCAGCCAATATTCCCGAGTGAGCGATCACATGACTCGCTTGGCTTTGTTATCCGACAGTAGTGGCGATGTCGGCTACATTGTTATATTGGATCGAAGACCGTTACGCCAGCCGACGCCACTACGTCAGACTTTGAATCTCCCCACCGTGCTACTCAGATTGGCCGAGACCTGCTCCATACCCTTCACTGCAGTCACAGTACGCTGCACGATGGCGTTGCTCTGCTGTGACATACCAGCGATACGCTCGACGTTGCGCGCGATCTCTTGCGTCGCATCACGTTGCGTATTGATGGAGCGCGATATCTCTTCCAGACCTTGATTCACACCGCCCACCGATTCATTGGACTGTACTAGGATGGCCGTGACATCTCGTACGTGGTCCTGGCTAGTCTGCAGTGCAGTCATACCGAGCTTCACGGTCTTTTCTACCTTGGCGGATTGCGCACCGAGCGACTGCGTCACTTCATCGATCTGCGTAGCAGAATGAGCGGATTTCTCTGCAAGCTTGCGCACCTCGTCCGCAACCACGGCGAAGCCACGACCTTGCTCTCCCGCACGAGCAGCTTCGATCGCTGCGTTCAAGGCCAGCAAGTTGGTCTGTTCGGCGATGTCACGCACTTGCTGTGTCATGTCGGTGATGCTTTGAGTGTTCGCGACGAACTCATTGACTGCCGTAGCGATCTCACGCACTGCAGACTCGACGTGCTCTAACTCTTGCACCATCTCTTGCAAGCTCTCATGACCACGATTGGCGCGCTCCAGACTTTCATTGGAGAGCTTGGCCACACGATCAGTACCTTCTGCGACAGTGCTGATGCTGGAACTGACTTGTGAAACGGCACTGGCTACGACACCCCCAGCATCACTTTGTTTTTGCACACTGTCCGAAAGGATCGCCGCATCTTCTGAAAGTCCGTGTGCCGCAGCCGCCACTTGCTTCGCTTGCCCATCGACTTGGGTGACGATAACTTGGAAGTTGTTAGCGAGCGCATTGAATGCGATGACGGTCTGTCCGACTTCGTCTTGACTACGCACAGGAGCGCGTTTGGCGAGGTCTCCACTGGCATGCATAGCGACCATCGCCGCCTGCAGCTCTTGTGTGGGGCGGATGAAGAAGCCGATGATCCAGCCGATGAGATAGTACAAAATGATCTGCACGACGACTTGTACACCCCACAAGATCTGGTTCGCTTTATCCATCAGCGCGAATTCATCTGAAACATCCAAGGTGATGCTGGCTGCACCGTTGATCGATCCTTCTGGAACGATGTGGCACATCAAGCAATTGGTACCCCTAAAGTCCTTCATTGCGATGAATGGAACGATCACACGCAATTTGTGCATCCCTTCGACCTCTTCCATGGAAGTCTGTTGTTTGCCTGTTGATAGTGCGAGTTTGTCTAGATCATCGACCGCTTGCTCTGAAGGCATACCTGGCCCGAACTGATCGATGACAGGTGTGTTGCGCATCACACGCAACTCGGTCACTTTGTTGGACGCGCCCATCTTCTGAACGTAGAGTTTGCGTTGATCGGCATCGCTGATGATGCCGTTGAGCATCAGCATGTTGAGTCCATTCAACACACCATCGGCAGAGACTTCGGCTTTTTGCCGCGCCTCTTCCAACACCCTCTCCTCAAATGTACTCAGCGCAGCTCGCTGTTCCGATACCATGATGACCAACAAGATGAGTTGGATGGGGATCTGCATCTTGTTCTTCAGCGAAAGTTTGCTCCACCAGTTATTCATTTTCTCCTCCTGTTGTATCTATTCATATATAAAGTGATACATATGTCGCTCTTAGCGGCAAATGAGCGCCTATCTTTAATTAACGGCAGGCAATGCCATCGTTTCCACCACGGCAGAACTAGCCGCCGGCACCCCCGAAGCACCCAAGGTCGCCCCTACATCACCGTTCTCCGCATCGAGCTGAACCGTTCCGCCGTCTTGTCCTGCGGCTTCTTCTGCCTTCTTGTTCATGACGATGATGCTGATGCGACGATTGATCGGGTTCTGCGGCTGGTCTTTATCGAA
>JBGSWB010000114.1:0-13145 GCA_041752675.1 Sideroxydans sp.
TCACTACAATCACACAACAGGAGATAGATATGGCGATGAAGAGATTAAACAGCAGACCCAGAAAGAGACTTGGATACCAGACACCCAGTCAGGTATTCTTCAAGTCAGGCGTTGCACTTCATATTTGAACCCGCGATTCAAAAAAGCCCAACACCCAATACTATGTTCTCAATTATCATCCCCACTTGGAACAATCTCGCACTACTACAACTCTGCGTACGAAGCATCCGCGAAAATTCCGCTTTCGATCATCAGATCATCGTCCATGTGAACGACGGCAGGGATGGCTCCTTGGAGTGGGTACGTGCGCAAGGCATCACTCACACCTCTTCACCAGACAACATCGGCATCTGTCTAGCAGTGAACGAATCGGCGATTCATGCCACGCAAGACTACATCTTGTATCTGAACGACGACATGTACTGTTGCCCAGGATGGGATGTTGCGTTGGTGAACAAACTCAAACAGCTCGACACTGACCTGTTCATGCTATCCGGCACCATGATCGAACCGCGCGGCACGAATAATCCCTGTGTGATCGTACGTAACTATGGCAGCGACACAGACAACTTCGAAGAGAAACGATTACTTGCCGAGCTATCTCAACATCGCAAACCCGATTGGTTAGGTGCGACATGGCCCCCTACTTTGGTGAGCAAACGCTGGTGGTTCAAAGTTGGCGGTTACAGCAGCGAACTATCGCCCGGCATGAGTAGCGACAATGATTTCTCAATGAAGTTATGGGATGCCGGATGCCGCATCTTCTTGGGGGTGGGCGATTCGCTGGTGTATCACTTCCAATGCAAATCTACCGGCAAGGTGAAGAAGAACGACGGTGGGCGACAGTTCCTGAATAAATGGGGAATGCGCCAATCGGTGTTCGATCGTTTCTATCTACGACGCGGCGAAGTGGCGCAAGGGTTGAAGCTGAGTGAACCTGAAGATACTCGTAAGCTGCGTTGGGAATTACTACGCAGCCGAATCAAGCGCGCGCTGGGTTAAGGAATAACTGACTATGTCTCATTCCTCGTTCCCTCGCATTGGCGGGAACCCAGTTAAATAAAGGCGCTGGATTCCTAGATTGAGAAAACTCACCCCCTCCTCACATTTCGCTTTACAATGTAATCCTTGTAATACAGTTAAGGGGTTGCACCATGGCTATGATGTCTATGCGCTTACCGGATGATTTGACCAATCAACTAGACGTGCTAGCAAATGCTACAGGTCGCTCAAAATCTTTCTTGGCTGGACAAGCTATCCGTGACTTCATTGATCGTGAATCTTGGCAGATTGCTGAGATTACTCAAGCTATCAGTGAAGCAGACAAAGGTGAGTTCGCTACTGATGATGAGATGAACAGTATCAGCGCAAAGTGGAAACACAATGCGGGTTAGATGGTTGCGCAAAGCAATCAAGAATCTTGATGCCGAGGCTGACTATGTTGCCGAAGAAAATACAACAGCGGCAGCCGAAATGTTCGTATTCGTCAAAGCGCAGGCTGATGCACTCGCTGATTTTCCTGCAGCCGGTCGTCCCGGCAGAGTTCCAAATACGCGAGAATTGGTTATTGATAGGTATCCGTTCGTTGTGCCATACAGAGTAGTCGGCGATGAATTGCATGTGTTGCGTGTATTTCATACTCGCCGCAAACTACCTAAAGTTTGGTGATAGTGCTACTCCAGTAGGAGAGAGTTAGAACGTAGAGGTTTTGGGTTTAGTTCCACCGAGGTTTACCTGACTGAATCAACAAATTGGATTCCCGCCTGCGCGGGAATGACAAATTTTTGGGATGTCTTCAATATTTTGCAAGTAGTTTTGATAGCTTGCGGTATTTAAGGAAGGTCGTGCGCATATTCATCAGTGCGATCTGGAATCCAGCGCCTCCATCCAATACGCCCAAACGCACGATATAGGTGCGAATGAAAGCCCATGCTCCACTCAATACTGCTCTCAACCAGCCAGCGCGCTTCCCCGCTTCAAACATCTGCTGCGCTGCGGCATTTGAATAGTGCTCGACCTTGCGCTCCACATCATCCATCGTTAAGTAGCTGTAATGCAGCAGCGGTAGCTTTAATCTCTCAGACCTACCCTCTAGGATGATGCTTTCGTGCACAAGGCTGTCCGAGAAACGTCCTTTACCACGCTTGAACAAACGCAACACATAGTCTGGATACCAACCTGAATGCCGGATGAAAGTGCCGCAGAACTGAGAAAGACGTGGGCAGAAATACCCGTCTACGCTACTTTCTTGCATCGCACGTTCAAGCTCGGCACGTTGCTCCAAAGTGACGCGCTCATCTGCATCTATGGAGAATATCCATTCTTTGCTGGCATAGGCCAACGCACGATTCTTTTGCGGCCCAAATCCTGGCCAGTCATGGGAATAAACCTGAGCCCCCATTTCTTTAGCTATCTGCATCGTCCCATCTGTACTACCCGAATCAACAACGATGATCTCATCCACCCATGAGACAGATTTCAAGCAATCACGGATGTTTGCGACTTCATTCTTAGTGATAAGGATGACGGATACGCTTGGGCTCATTGGTTTGAAGTGGGCGTGTATTCTGGGACCCAGTGACGTAAACGCAGACGCACCTCATCATCAGATTTGGCGATATCGTTTCCGACCCACTCCAGCAAGGCATTGAATTCACCATTCGTAACCGCGCGAGCTTGCGCGATCCTTAACTTTGGATGAGGTGTAGAAAGTGTGCTCTCGTCATCTGCGAGCAATTCCTCATACAACTTCTCTCCCGGACGCAGGCCAGTGAATTCGATCTTGATATCGTCTTCGCTAAAACCAGAAAGTCGTATCAGATCTTTCGCAAGATCGACGATCTTCACAGGCTCACCCATATCGAGCACGAATATCTCGCCGCCTTTACCCATACAACCCGCTTGCATCACCAACTGTGCCGCTTCAGGAATAGACATGAAGAAACGGGTGATCTCGGGGTGGGTGACGGTGATTGGGCCACCTTTTGCGAGCTGCTCACGAAATTTTGGGATGACGCTACCGTTACTGCCCAACACATTGCCAAAGCGAACGATGACGAAGCTAGTACCGCTCGCTTGTTGCAATCCTTGACAAACCATCTCCGCCATACGCTTTGTCGTACCCATCACATTGGTTGGGTTCACTGCTTTATCCGTAGAGATCAACACGAATTTTTCGGCACCGTGTTGCTGTGCACATCTTGCGACCTGCCAAGTGCCAAAAACGTTGTTACGCACAGCCTGCCAAGAATTGTGCCTTTCCATCAGAGGGACGTGTTTGTAGGCGGCGGCATGGAAAACGACGCTGGGACGATACTCACTGAACACTTGATTCAGACGGACTGAATCTCTCACGTCACCCGCAAGATAAATAATGTCGATTTTTGAAAAATTCTTACTGAGTTCTTGCTCGATGTTATACAAGGCGAATTCACCAGCGTCGTACAAGACCAAGGTCTTAGGCTCAAAACGAGCGATCTGACGGCATAGCTCTGAACCGATTGACCCGCCCGCCCCAGTGACCAGAACTACCTTGTCCGTCAATTGCGCATGCAGCCCCGCATCGTCCAATTCAACTGCATCGCGTCCCAACAAATCGTCCAACTCCACCGCACGCAACTGAGAGATCGAAACGCGCCCATTCACCAAGTCGTCAAAACCCGGGATGGTGAGCGTCTTAACGCCGCATTGGTTTGCGACATTGATGGCTCGTTTCTTCTCCTGATGAGAAGCCGATGGCATCGCAATGATGACTTGTCCCACACCAAACTTCTCGACCCAATGCGGCAATTCATCCAGCTTGCTGTGCACCTTGAATCCGTTCAAGGTACGCCCGCGCTTGCTGGGGTCGTCATCCAAAAATCCAATCAGATGCCATTCGTCGCTGCGCGCCAACTCCTTGGAAAGCGCCACGCCCGCATCGCCTGCACCCAATATAAGTACAGGTTCGCCTTTCAATTGAAAATCGCCATACAGCAGATTTTCTTTCCACAAACGATATAGCAAGCGACTGCCCCCCATCATCATCAGAAGCAGCAAGGGGTCGATCACCAGCACCGAACGAGGCACGATGGCATGTACACGGAACAATCCCAGCACGAGCGGAATCAGCGCCGTGGCCACGATCACCGCAAACAAGATGCGACGCAAATCAGCCACGCTGGCGAATCGCCATATACCGCGATACAAACTGAAAGCCCAAAACACCATCGCCTGCAAGGGCACGACCCAAACCATCGTCTGCATCAGCTCATCGCGAAAATCTGGCGGAAGCTCAAAATTGAAACGCAATAGATAGGCGATCCACCAAGCGACGACGATGGCCGCCACATCGTGCGCCATCGCAATAATCGTATTTATTCTAGACTTGATCACACTGCCTCCCGTTGCTTCTTATTCCAGCGGGCATCCACCAAGTACATGCAAAGCGCGTAAAGCGAAACGCACCACAGCAATGTCACCCAGGGAAAGGATTGCTCTCTGCACCACAGGGCAAGCACGCCACACATCAGCATCAAGGCATATTCAAAAAGTGCCACATTGCGATGTCCCGCACCCAGTTGGATTGCTCGCTGATAATAATGATCGCGATGCGCCTCGGTGATTCTGGCTCCACGTAAAGCACGTTTGAATAATGTAACGCTCGCATCGACGATGAATGGAGAAAACACCAACAAAGGGAACCACGCCGCCCAGCATCCCAGTTGCCAACCCCACAAGCCCATCGCAGCAGCAAAAAAACCTAGGGGTATGGAGCCTGCATCACCCATGAATATCTTGGCTGGATGGAAATTAAAGAGCAAAAAAGCCAATGACGCAGCGACGATCGTGAAATTGGCAGAAACCAAGACATATTCTTGCTCCAGCCATGCCGCGATACCGTAACTGGCAAAACCAAACAACGCCATTCCGCCCGCCAAACCATCCGAACCATCCATGAAGTTATAGAGATTGGTCATCCACACGACAAAGAAAAAGATCGCAACCGTAGCAACTATGCCATAGGTATCAAGCATCCCGCCCCCCAGCAATAACGCAACCGCCGCACCCATGTGCGCAAGTAGGCGCTGCTTAACTGGCAGGCTGTAAATATCATCCAATATGGATATGACGAACAAAAATATGAGCGGCACAAACAGCCACCACGGCAGTGAGGCAACAAGGAACAACCAGCCCGCAAACACTCCCAGCAACAACCCGATGCCGCCAGTGCGCGGCACAGCCTTGCTATGTAGGGAACGTTCGTTGGGAATGTCCTGTATGGACTGATTGAATCGGCTGTAAAGAATGAAAGCAATCACCGAACAGGTGACCATAAAAGCCACTACGGAAGGAAACAAGCTCATAGATGCGTATCGCGATACCACTCCGCAGTCGCTTGCAACCCCTGCTGCAAACTGTATGGCGGTGTCCAATTAAGTTCGCGGCGGATTTTACCACTATCGACTTGTAGCGAATCCATCAACCGATCGACTTGAGCGGATCTTCCTGTCAGCGCACCTGCCCATTTCAATAATGCAGAAGGACAAGGAAACAAGCGCGCCGGACATCCGATCGCATCCCCAAGCTGACGCAACAGGCCGGGAGTAGAGACGTCCTCACCATCGCTTACTAGATATATCTGCCCAGCCGCAGCAGGGTGGGTTGAACATGCGATCAATGCATCAGATAAATTCTCGACATACACCAAGCTACGTTGGTTGCAAACCGAAGCCAGCGGCAGCGGAATTCGTTTAGCTAAAACGTTTAGCATCTGTATAAAGTTACCTTTTACGCCTGCCCCATATACCAAAGACGGGCGCACGATCACCACTTCCAGACCGGTTTCCTGGGCCACGCGCCACAAAGCTAGTTCGGCTTCGCATTTAGAAACACCATAAGAATCCTGCGGCGCGGGTACATCAAGTTCTCTGAATTTGTTTCCGCGACTGGTCGATTCACCATTCACTTTGATCGTACTGACGTACACCAGACGTTTTACACCACTTGCTGCAGCAGCGCGTGCCAAATGCTCCGCCCCTGCGGTATTCACACTACGAAATGCTTCCAAAGGATTTGAATTCTCGTCTTGCATGACGTGAACGCGGGCGACAAGATGAATGACTGTCGTAATCCCGTGCAATGCCTCAGACCAATCGGCATCCGCCTCGATCGACGGCACCTTGGCAACTTCACAACCGGCGATCGCAAATCTTGCAGGGTTGCGCAGCGCGGCGCGCACAGTATGGCCCTTGTGTATCAGAGCGGCGCACACCGCTCTCCCAACAAAACCATTGGCACCTGTCACCAGTATGGAAGTCATCGTTTTTCGTACAGACCCGGATCGCTCAACTAGGCTTCGACCACACGGTACGGTTCACGTAATCGACATAGCTCATCACGATACGCAACAATTGCTTGGATACCGGACCACCTTCATAGTCCTCCACCCGTCGCATCACACGCTTCGACTTATCGTGCTGGGAGACGATGACGCGCACTGCATCCAATACGCGGTCTTTTTTCAAGCCGCTCATGATCAGCGTACCGACATCCATACCCTCTGGACGCTCATGCGCATTTCGGATGGTGATGGCGGGCAGATTGAGCAAAGAGCCTTCTTCCGTGATCGTGCCGCTGTCGGATACCACGCACAACGCCTCCATCTGCAATTTTATGTAGTCGCAAAAACCAAAAGGCTTGAGGAACTGGATATGCGGATTGAGCGCACCCAATTCCATCGAATCCAGGCGCTTCTTGGTACGAGGGTGAGTGGAGACGATCACCGGGCAATCATAGGTCTCGGCCAGCGCATTGAGCGTGTCCACCATGTTCGCCATATTCTCGGGACTGTCGATGTTCTCTTCACGGTGTGCACTGACGATAAAGAACTTGTTCGCCGTCAGCCCCATGCGTTCCAACACATCCGATTGCTCGATCTTCGGCATGTAGTAGTCCAGCACCTCGCGCATATGCGAGCCGGTTTTGATGATGGTCTCGGGTCGGATACCTTCGGCGATCAGATAGCGACGCGCATGTTCAGTCAGAACCAGATTGATATCGCTCAAGTGATCAAGCACCTTGCGATTCAATTCTTCTGGCACGCGCTGATCAAAGCAGCGGTTGCCCGCTTCCATATGGAATACCGGGATCTTGCGTCGTTTGGCGGAGATGACTGCCAAACAAGAGTTGGTGTCACCATACAACATCACCGCGTCGGGCTTTTCCTTTTCCATCACCGCATCGGACTTCTCAATCACCCGCGCAATGGTCTGCGCGGCGTTTTCGCCGACCGCCTCAAGAAAGTGATTCGGCTTACGGATGCCCAAATCTTCAAAGAACAACTGGTTCAGCTCGTAATCGTAGTTCTGCCCGGTGTGAACCAGAATATGGTTGGTGTGTCGGTCGAATTCCGCGATCACACGGCTCATCTTGATCAGCTCGGGACGCGTTCCAACAATGGTCATGACTTTAAGCATTTAGTTCTTCCTTGATGTAATCCAGTTTCAAAAGCAACTGCTTCACTTGCTCAACACTCAGTCTATGGGTGTTGTGCGAAGTGTAATCGTCCAGATGGGAAATTTTCTCTTCACCTTCGCTAAAGTACTTCGCGTAATTCAAATCACGGTTGTCAGCAGGGATGCGGTAATAGTCACCCATGTCCTGCGCATGAGCCATCTCTTCGCGCGAGATCAGGGATTCATACAGCTTCTCGCCGTGGCGGGTGCCGATGATGTGAACCGCACTATCGCTTTTAAATAGCTCCTTCAACGCCTGCGCCAGATCCGCCACAGTCGAGGCGGGCGCTTTCTGCACGAAGATGTCACCCTGCTTGCCGTGCTCATAGGCATACAAAACCAGATCGACGGAATCTTCCAGCGACATCAAGAAGCGTGTCATGTTCGGATCGGTCACTGTCAGCGGTTTACCTTCCTTGAGTTGCGACACAAACAAGGGAATGACCGAACCGCGCGAAGCCATCACGTTGCCGTAGCGCGTGGAGCAGAACACCGTCTCTGTCTCGCGCTGCATGCGCGATTTGGCGACCACCAGCTTCTCGGCCATCGCCTTCGAGATGCCCATCGCATTGATCGGATACACCGCCTTATCGGTACTAAGCACCACCACGCGTTTCACTCCATTGGCAGTGGCCGCATTCAACACGTTCTCGGTACCGATGACATTGGTGCGCACCGCTTCCATCGGGTAGAACTCACACGAAGGAACCTGCTTCAGTGCGGCAGCATGAAACACATAGTCCACACCCCGCATCGCCTGATGCACGCTGTCATAGTCGCGCACATCGCCGATGTAGAACTTCAGCTTGCTGTTGTTGAGGACGATGCGCATGTCTTCCTGTTTCTTCTCATCGCGGCTGAAGATGCGTATCTCACTCACATCTGTGGAGAGGAAGCGCTTAAGCACGGTATTCCCGAAAGAACCCGTGCCACCAGTGATCATCAATACTTTGTCTTTGAACATAAGAAACCCTTAATTATTCAGATGCCGTCATTCCAGCAAAATCCGGATTTAATTATATGTGCGCATCCTCTCGATCAATTCCGGCCAACCCGGCGCGACATATCCGGTCGCCTCGCGGAAGCACGTAGCGTCCAGTGAACGGTCGATCACCAGTCTGTCATCTGGCTCGATCTCGATCTGCTTGCCGTACACCTTGGCGATCAGCTTGATAAGATCGAACTTATTGATGGGCTGCGCAGCCACGTGATACAGGCCGGACAGCTCCAGGTTCGGGATCACCACATCGCGCACCACCTCAGCAAAGACCACTGTCGGCAAGCCAGAAAAAACGGCGCGATTATAGCCTTTGCAGCGCCCTTCCTGCGACAGGAACCACTCCAACAAACCATATTTTGTTTCAAATTCATGGCCTATCGTCGAGGTGCGCAGAGTCACCGTATGCGGGTAAATCACTTCACCCAACACCTTGGATTTACCGTATACATCGCGCGCATCGGCAAAATCCTCCTCGGTGTAATTGCCCCGCTCTCCCGAAAACACGCAATCCGTACTGACATGGATCAAACGTGCGCCCGCAAGCTTGCACAGCCCGGCCAGCCGGTGCGGCATCAGTGTATTGATAGGAATGGAGACCAAGGGGTCTTCAGCTTCCGGCTTGTGCTTGGTCAATCCAGCGCAATTGATGACCACATCGGGCCGTAGCGCATCCAGCACCTTGGCCAGCGCGTCTGGATGCTCGACATCCACGCCCTCCACGATGCGCTCCGCGATATGGGCCGGAAAGTGCTTCTTAGCATCACCATTGCGGACTGTGCCGCTGACCTGCCAATCCTTCTTTTCGCTCATCACGCGCAGCACCGTGCTGCCTATCATGCCGCTTGCCCCGATCACCAGAACCTTCATTGGATACTCTCTTTCTTCTGCGCAACCTCGCGCAATTCATCAATTAACTGATCGACGAGACGCTCATGATCATAATGCTCGTGAAAATAGGCGCGTCCGTTGCGCCCCATCTCATCCCGCTCGGACTCGGACATCCGATAGAGCCCCAAGACCGCCTCCGCCAATGCCTTGCCATCTTCCGCCTTGACACCCACCCCCGCATTGGCATCCACCACAAGCCTGGCCCCCTCGCCCGGCAAGCAGGCGATGATCGGACGACCTGCAGCCATATATGCCTGAACCTTGTTCGGCACGGTCGCTGCAAAGATCTCGCGGTCCGCCAACGTCACCAACAATGCCGACGCCTTCTGCATAAATCCCGGCATAGTCTCCACAGGGAACCTGCCGGGCAAATGCAGGTTCGTTAGATTGCGATCCGCCACCTGTTGCAACATCCATTGCCTGCAACTGCCATCCCCTAACACCACGAATTGAATATCCTTATTGTCTTTCAGCAAAGTGGCCGCCTCGACAATGACCTCGACACCTTGCGCCGCACCAATGTTGCCCGCGAACATCACGGAAAACCTCCCCTCAAGCCCCGGCACGTCCGGCGTCTTTCCCGTCGCAGGCACTGCAAAGCTGCCATCAACCGAATTCGGGTAATATTTTATCGGCGTGCCGGATGCCAGAATACGCACCGGCTCGACAAAAGCCCTTGACTGAACCAGCAGCAGATCAGCATGACGATAGATAAAACGAACGACTTGCTCCACTGCCCACAGAATGAAGCGATTACGTACGTAGCCAGTTGCCGACAAACTTTGCGGCCACAGATCCTGCACCCAAATCACGACCGGTACCTTCTTCAACCAACCCACGAACAAGGCTGGCAACGCCAGCATCAACGGGGACAATCCGTAGACGAATATCACATCATATTTCTTGCCGCGTTTCATCCATGGCCCGCAAACCAAACCGGAGACAATGAACGACAGATAGTTCAACGCCAAACGAATGCTGCTGTTCTTGCCACGGGGGATCAATGGCACCCGACTGATATTGGCCCCGCAATACTGTTCGCGCAGGCATCCGCCGATTCGGTAACCTTCAAATATCTTTCCTTCCGGATAATTCGGCTTACCCGTAAGAACATCCACTTGAACGCCCTTTTCGACCAAAGACTTGGTGACCTCGTTGATACGAAATCCTTCAGGCCAGAAATATTGACTCACAACAAGGACACGCACGTTATTTAGCTCTCTCTAAAATATGCTCAAGGAACCCTTCTGCGTTTTGCAAAGACAGTGGCGGCTCCTCCTTCAGCATGAACCGTTTCACCGCCCGCGCAATGGATACCGGCGAATCAGGGTCGAACGATTCTTCAGGATCGATCACATCGCGCACATAATCCAGCTCCGAAGCCAAGATCGGGAGCCCCGCCTGTCGGGCCTCGATCAGCGGCAAGCCAAATGATTCAAAGGTGGAAGGGTAGATCATCGCATCTACGCGACCATAAAGCTGCGTAACCGCCTCGCGGGGCAGACCGCCCTCATTGGATATTTTTAGCTGAAGCAGCGCTATCTGCTGCTCGATCCAATCGCACAGATCGGGGAAAGCCCGCCGGTCCAAGGTCAACTTCAACGAGGGATACAAGTGCTCTCCGGCAAGCAAACACCACGCCGACACCAACAGGCGATGGTTCTTGTGCGGCTCGCCGGATGCCACATAAGCGAACTCAACCTGACTGTTCCCGTCGGCTTCATACTTCCGGATCCTGCGCACATAGTTCGCCGTGTCCGCCATGAACGGCAGCACATGCACGGGCACCGTCCCTTTCGTCCGCGCCACCAACAATCTTTGCATTGAAGGTGTTTGCACAATGAAAGCGTCGACATTCATCATCCGACCAGACAGCCAGAGACGCTCCATCCACAACCTGATCCTTGTCTTCAACGGAAAACTGCTTAGCGCGACATCATCAATCAAGTATCGATTCTGAAGAAATACCTGCACACGCCCGGCCAGCTTAAATAATGGTGGAAGGTTTCCAAAACACAAAATGACATCGTGCGGCCGAGTATTCTGCGCAAGCCACCACTCTGCCCGCAACCGTTGCAAGATCGATGGCTTCACAAACTTGACTATCAAGTTTTCAGAAAGAGCGGCCGAAACCGTCATGCGCCGATCCAACTGCGCCATCGTTTGGGTTGTTTTTGGAACAGCCGCCAAGATAGCCGCTAACAAGGCCTTGCCGCCGCCCTGATGCACATTGGTGGCGTGCAAAAACAGCCTAGAGGAATCCTTCCCGATCAATCCGCGCTCCGATCATTGCGAGCACTAATTGATTTCCGGACCATTCCATAGATCTTTTCCGACTGCACAACATGAACCAGCAACACAAAGCACACGATCATTGCGTAGAAGGGAACATCTTGCCTCGGCGCAACACCGAATTGCGCAATCGTATTTGCCAGAGTAAAGCCGAAGAGCGAACACAGTAGAGGATTGGCAGTCAGCTTGAATACGAACTGCTCGCTCAATTGCAAAACAATTACGAACAGCGCCATGCCCAACAAAACAACCCACATCGATCCACTGAAGAAAAGGAATGCCGCCGAACCGGGCAGGCTGGCAAACTGCCAAGTACTGGAATCCGCCCACCGATAATGTGAATTGGCCACTGTTTGGAATTTTGTTGTCGTACCAACCTCTCGCCTTTCTAATGCCGCTTCCTTCAATAACTCTGCACTCTTGTGAGGATAGGCGACCACAGCCATCACCCCCTCTAGGCCGATCCAGCGATCCACCGACAAAGACATGATCTTATACATGGCACCAGAACCAACCTGAAGCATAAACTCGTTAAGCAATTGTTCCTTATCTGCGGCATCTGCGGCGCTAGCGACAGCACCCGGAACCTTACTGGCCGTGACCTCCACTTCGCCCACCGCCGCACCGATGGCTTTCGCATTTGACTTCGGCGGTTGCTGCTCCACCATCGTTTCCACCACCAAGGATCGCTCTTGCGCCTGACCAGCTGATACTGGATTGCGCAGCGATTCTTCTAGTCGAGCTTTCTCGGCAAGCAATTCCTGAAGATGCCCTTCTTGCGGCTCGCCCTTCTCAATTAATTTTTCTACGTGGGCAATCCCGCCCGCTAGAACCTCCAACCTAGATTCCTGCCTTTGTCTTTCCAATTGCGCCTTTTCAATCAGCAACTCGCGAAGGTGCCCTTCTTGCGACTCACCCTTTGCTATTAATTTCTTTACGTTAGCAATCCCCCCTTCAAGCACTTCTAGACGGGTCAGCCGTTTCTGCTCTTCGGTTGTAAACCCGCCAACATGCGGGTACAAATATGCGCGAAAAGTCGTCACGCCTGCTTTAGCAAGCATCATCAAGCAGCCTAGAAAAAAAATTAGAACCGCGACCTTCGTCCTTGATAGTCCGTTCAAGGACTTCCTGTTTTCGAATAGCGCGAATAGCTGCGGAAGCGTGTGAAAGACATAAATACCGCGACTCAATAGGCTAGAGGCGGACAGACCCGCCTCTAGGAGCGGCGCATAGATTGACACGGCAATATTCTTCCGCAGCGCCACTTCCCACCATAGCAATACCGTCAATAGCAGCGCGCTACCTATACTCACTTGCCAGGCGATCAGCCCATTCAAAGGCCAAGGCAATATCGTGCGATGTGCCAATCCGATTTGCTGGATGCCCAATACCATATTCGCAACTGCAACCCCGACTATCCAGGTCGCAGCAAACAACCAAACGTACTTTCGTGCGACCGGATACCACGC
>JBGSWB010000115.1:0-2944 GCA_041752675.1 Sideroxydans sp.
CATTCGCATCATCGAAGCTACCGCCAAGAAATTGGGTATGACCTTGGACAATGTCGTGGTCACGGTAGCCAATCACGGCAACACCTCAGCAGCTTCGATACCGTTAGCGCTAGACACAGCCGTTCGAGATGGACGTATCAAACCGGGTCAAACGGTCATCATGGAAGCTATCGGTGGCGGGTTCACCTGGGGCGCATCTTTAATCAAGTGGTAGGTTCGATATGACTAAATTCGCTTTCGTATTTCCAGGTCAAGGCTCTCAATCTCGCGGCATGATGAATGGCTACGCCGATTTCACTGCCGTGCGTGACACTTTCACTGAAGCTTCAGACGTGCTGAAACAAGATTTGTGGCAATTGGTTGCGGAAGGTTCCGATGCTGACCTTAACGCGACGGTGAACACTCAGCCCATCATGTTGACTGCGGGCGTCGCCGTGTACCGCGCATGGCAATCTCAGAATGGCGCGAAGGCTGCCATGATGGCTGGCCATAGTTTGGGCGAGTACACCGCGTTAGTCGCTGCGGGTGCATTGACCTTGGCGGATGCACTTCCGCTGGTACGCTACCGTGCTCAATGTATGCAACAAGCAGTACCCGAAGGTGTGGGCGGCATCGCGGCTATCTTGGGCTTGGATGATGAGATCGTTCGCACTGTATGTTCCGAAGGCGCGCAAGGTGAAGTGCTAGAGGCAGTGAACT
Organism: Sideroxydans sp.; assembly: GCA_041752675.1. Classification (GTDB taxonomy): domain Bacteria; phylum Pseudomonadota; class Gammaproteobacteria; order Burkholderiales; family Gallionellaceae; genus Sideroxyarcus. The sequence goes on from JBGSWB010000115.1 coordinate 700, forward strand.
TCAATTCTCCAGGTCAAGTTGTTATTGCTGGCAATCGCGCTGCAGTCGAACGCGGTATGGAACTGGCTAAAGCTAAGGGCGCTAAGCGCGCCATCATGTTGCCAATGAGTGTTCCTTCGCATTGCAGTCTGCTCAAAGGCGCGGCAGAGCAACTTCGCGACTATCTGAAGGGTGTCGCAGTTGCGACCCCTTCCGTACCAGTCCTGCATAACGCCGATGTCGCTTCTTACAACGATGCGGCCTCGATCAAAGATGCGCTAGTCCGCCAGCTATATTCCCCAGTTCGTTGGGTGGAGACCATCCAGGCTTTGGGTAAGCAGGGCATCACCCATAACGTGGAATGCGCTCCCGGCAAGGTATTGGCTGGACTGAACAAACGCATCGATACCAATCAACAGGCAATGGCCATCAATGATGGCGAAGCTTTGAAAGCAGCGTTGGCTGCGCTCGTTTGAGGATAAGAACATGACACTACAAGGACAGATCGCACTGGTCACTGGCGCATCACGCGGCATCGGCCAAGCCATTGCGCTTGAACTGGGTAAGCAGGGCGCTATCGTAGTTGGTACGGCGACAAGCGAAAGCGGCGCTCAAGCCATCAGTTCTTACCTGAATGCAGCAGGTATCAAAGGCCAAGGTTTTGCTCTGAACGTGAACGATGCAGCTCAAATCGAGCAAGTGTTGACTGCGATTCGCCAGCAGTTCGGTGAGATATCGATATTGGTCAACAACGCTGGTATCACTAAAGACAACCTGCTCGCGCGTATGTCGGAAGAAGAGTGGGACGACGTACTGACGACCAACCTTAAGTCCGTGTTCCGTCTGAGCCGCGCAGTACTGCGCGCCATGATGAAAGCGCGTGGCGGTCGCATCATCAGTATCTCATCGGTCGTCGGCAGTATGGGCAACCCAGGCCAGTCCAATTACGCTGCTTCCAAAGCAGGTATGGCTGGATTCACAAAATCATTGGCACAAGAGATCGGTAGTCGCAACATCACAGTCAACTGTGTCGCGCCAGGCTTCATCGACACAGACATGACCCATGCATTGGGTGATGAACAACGTGCGAAGTTGGTAGAGCACGTGCCCCTGAAACGTCTTGGCCAACCTACGGATATCGCTGCGGCAGTGGCTTTCTTGGCAGGTCCAGGAGCTGCTTACATCACCGGCGTCACATTGCATGTGAACGGCGGGATGTACATGGAGTAAGGCTTGTAGTTTGGAATTCGGCTCGAGTTTGGTAGAATGCTCGGGCTTTTTTAGCACTTTAATCATAACGGGAGTAAAACAATGTCCACCAACGAACAACGTGTAAAGAAAATCGTCGCAGAACAACTGGGTGTTAACGAGTCCGAAGTCAAGAACGAGTCTTCCTTTGTGAACGACTTGGGCGCTGACTCTCTGGATACAGTTGAGCTGGTGATGGCGCTGGAAGAAGAGTTCGGCGTTGAGATCCCTGATGAAGAAGCAGAAAAGATCACTACTGTGCAACTCGCACTGGACTACGTTAACGCGCATTCCAAGTAATCAAAGCCTTACCGTTCATAAACTTCAACATCGGAGTCCAGTTTGTCTAAGCGCAGAGTCGTAGTGACCGGTCTTGGTGCCGTCACCCCAGTAGGGAATGATGTCGCCACCACATGGCAAAACATCGTGGCAGGTAAATCAGGTGTTGGTCGCATCACTCGTTTCGACCCGACCCCGTTTGCCAGCCAGATCGCAGGTGAGGTGAAGGACTTTGATGTCACTCAAGTCATTCCTGCTAAGGACGCAAGACGCATGGATCGTTTCGTTCACCTCGGCTTGGCCGCTGGTATCGAGGCATTCAAGGACTCTGGTATTGAAGTGAACGAACAGAACGCCGACCGTATCGGCGTTTGTATAAGCTCCGGCATCGGCGGTCTGCCGATGATCGAAGATACGCAGAACGACTATCTGGCCAGCGGCCCGCGTAAGATCTCCCCGTTCTTCATTGCTGGCACGATCATCAACATGATCTCTGGCAACCTTTCCATCATCTACGGCCTACGCGGCCCCAACTTTGCCGTGGTCTCGGCCTGTACGACAGGTACCCACAGCATCGGTGAAGCCATGCGTATGATCCAGTACGGTGATGCGGATGTGATGGTCGCGGGCGGTGCTGAATCTTCCGTGTGCCCTCTGGCTATTGGTGGTTTTGCGGCATCGCGTGCACTTTCCACTCGTAACGATGACCCAACTACGGCTAGCCGTCCTTGGGACAAAG
>JBGSWB010000116.1:0-3615 GCA_041752675.1 Sideroxydans sp.
GTTTTTCGCTTTTGCATCCAACTCACGCAGATGCGCTAGCTTCTCTGAAATCTTGCCTTCCAAGCCACGCTCGGTAGGTTCATAAAAACTCACGGCTGGCATGCCATCGGGAAAGTAGTTCTCACCCGCCGCATAACCGCCTTCTTCGTTGTGCGCGTAACGGTAATCCTTGCCGTAATCGAGTTGCTTCATCAGCTTGGTCGGTGCATTGCGCAAGTGCAGCGGCACTTCACGCGAACCGTCCTGTGCGACGAAAGCGCGGGCGGCATTATACGCGACGTATCCCGCGTTCGACTTGGCCGCGACCGCCATATACAACACGGCTTGCGCCAGCGCCAACTCGCCTTCGGGCGAACCGAGACGCTCGTAGGTTTGCGCCGCATCGTTGCACAGCTGGATGGCGCGCGGATCGGCGAGACCGATGTCTTCCCACGCCATACGCACGATGCGGCGCGCCAAATAACGCGGATCGGCACCGCCATCCAACATACGCACCAACCAATACAGCGCGGCATCCGGATTGGAACCGCGCACTGATTTATGCAGCGCGGAGATCTGATCGTAGAACGCTTCGCCGCCTTTGTCGAAACGGCGCATCTTTTGCGCTAGCGTGGCATCGAGGAACTTCGTGTCTATCTTGCTGAGCTTGGCCGCAGTGGCCGCCGTTTGTAATTGCTCCAACACATTGAGCAAACGCCGTGCATCACCATCGGCATAACCGATGATGCGCTCCTGCGCCGCAGCATCAAAGGTGATGCCTTGCAATGCTTCCTGTTGCGCACGCGCAAACAATTGCCCCATTTCAGCCTCGGACAACGATTGCAACACATACACTTGCGCGCGTGACAACAGCGCGTTGTTCAATTCGAAGGAAGGGTTCTCGGTGGTCGCACCGATGAAGGTGACCAAGCCTTGTTCGACGTAGGGCAGGAAAGCATCCTGCTGCGACTTGTTGAAACGATGCACCTCGTCCACGAACAAGATGGTGTGACGCCCATTCTGTTGCAGTGTGAGTTCGGCTTGGGCGATGGCTTCGCGGATGTCCTTCACACCGGACAACACCGCCGACAGCGGCACGAACTCGGCATCGAAAGCCGATGCCATCAAGCGTGCCAATGTGGTCTTGCCCACACCCGGCGGCCCCCACAAGATCATGGAGTGCAACTTGCCCGATTGGAACGCGAGACGCAGTGGCTTGCCTTCACCCAGCAGATGCGACTGTCCGATGACTTCGTCGATGTGTTGCGGACGCAGACGTTCCGCGAGGGGGGCTGCGGGTTGGTGGGGGGCAAACAGGTCAGACATTTAATAAGCTGCCAAATGAATACCAACATTGAGGGATTTCACACGCTCCAAGCATGTCGCCAGAAGAGGATTCCCGTTTCGGAATACATAAAAACAATATGATTCTATTGGATGTTTTGCAACTTTCCGTTTTCAGATGTAGTAAAGAAGCCTGCACGGTATTCATGAGGATTTTCCGACCTTGCCGCCCGCACCCGCCAGCCGCTTAACTGCACTATTCCCCAGTAATGACTGCATCTGACCAATGGCAATATTATTCAACTGCATCAAACGTGCGGCTTGTTCTACCCCTTGATGTATCAGCACCGCATTGATGCTTTCCAGATTCGACAACACCACCAATTGTTCCAGCGTCGCAAAATCGCGCATATTGCCTTCTGTCTTAGTATTCGCTGATCGCCACTCTGCTGCAGTTAGACCGAACAAGGCCACGTTGAGCAAGTCTGCCTCACTCGCGTAAATGATGCCTGTCTGCGCCTTGGTCAAGCGCGGTGGAATCAAACGCTCCTTGATGGCATCGGTGTGAATCTTGTAATTGACTTTGGCGAGGGTGCGCTGAAAGTTCCACTCCAGCGACTTTGTACCGGCCTCTTCGTCCTTGAGGCGTTGGAATTCTTTGATGAGATAGAGCTTAAATTCTGGACTCAGCCACGAGCCAAACTCGAAGGCAATATCACGGTGAGCATAAGTACCGCCATAACGTCCTGCCTTGGCATATAGCCCAATCGCACCCGTAGCATCTATCCATTTCTTGGCAGACAGGAAAAAACTGTTGCGTCCCGCTTCAATTCTAATTCCCTCGAATTCGGGGGAATTAGAATTGAAGTCAGGATTGTTGAGTTGCTCCCACACGCCCAAAAACAGCACCGTATCTTTGTTTTTAAGCCATTGTTCAATCAGGGCACTGCCGCCGTCAAAATTTTTGACCATATCGGTGAGCGAGATGTAATCCTGCTCTTCGCGAGTGACGATGGCGATGTCACCGCCTTTGACATTGATGATGCGATTCTTCATGCGTCAGCACCCTTCTCTACAGTCACTCGCCCAACACATCCGCACCTTTAGGCGGTACGAACTTGAAGCGTTGCGACGACATCGGTGGATTGTTCAGCAACTCAGAGAAGCGCAACACGGTGTGATTGCCGAATGCGTCGTGCAGCTCCATCACTACCAACTGCGATTTGGAATTGAACGCCATGAGTATCTTCTCGAATGTCGTTTCATTCGATTTGGGTTTGGCTTGCAGCCATTCCAAGCCATTGCGTCCTTCGATGTTGGAAAGGGTGAATCCGCGCTCGATCTCGTTACTACCCGAAAGTAATGCGGCAGGGCTGCTGCCCAGCGCAGCGTCCAAACGCTTCACTGTGACTTGGTTGAGGTCGACGTCGTACATCCAGAACTTCTGCCCATCGCCCACGATGAGTTGCGCGTAAGGTTTGCGATATTCCCAACGGAACTTGCCAGGACGTACGAACTGCATGGTGCCGGACGCGGACTGCAAGACTTTTCCGTTCTTGTCTTGCACTTCTTGGGTGAAGTTGGCTTGCGCAGAACGTGTGGCGGCGATGAAGGATTTGAGCTTGTCGGTAGCGGCAGCATGCGCTTCCAACGCTGCCAAGCACAATGCAGCCACAAGGATTTTTCGGATCATCTTATTCCTGCCTTGCAGGTGCGAGGACTTCGCGGTTGCCGTTCGACTGCATGGTCGACACCAACCCTGCCTTCTCCATCGCTTCGATGAGGCGCGCAGCACGGTTGTAGCCGATGCGCAGATGGCGCTGTACCAAGGAAATGGAAGGGCGGCGTGTCTTCAGCACGATCTCTACGGCTTGGTCATACAGCGGGTCGGCCTCGGCGTTCGCACCACCATCCAACTCACCGCCGCCATCACTCGCCTCATCCAGCGAATTCAATACGCCGTCGATGTAGTTGGCTTCGCCTTGTGACTTGAGATATTCGATGACGCGATGCACTTCTTGGTCGGACACGAACGCACCATGCACACGTTGCGGATAGCCGGTTCCCGGTGGCAGATAGAGCATGTCGCCTTGCCCTAACAAGGCTTCCGCACCCATCTGGTCGAGGATGGTGCGTGAGTCGATCTTGCTCGATACTTGGAACGCCACACGTGTCGGCACGTTGGCTTTGATGAGTCCGGTGATGACATCCACGGAAGGACGTTGTGTCGCCAGCACCAGATGGATACCTGATGCGCGCGCCTTCTGCGCTAGACGTGCGATGAGCTCTTCCACCTTCTTGCCTACCACCATCATCAGGTCGGCCAACTCGTCGATGAACACTACGATGAAG
>JBGSWB010000117.1:0-9062 GCA_041752675.1 Sideroxydans sp.
GCATTGATGAGCTGGAGCACACCGATGACCTCGTTATCATGATTGCGCATGGGAACAGCCAAGAAGGACTGAGAACGATAGTTCGTCTTGGCATCGAATTTCTTGGTACCCGAGAAATCGAAGCCTTCAGCTGTGTACGCGTCGATGATGTTGACTGTCTCGCCACTCAGCGCCGCGTGACTCACCACCATCGCATGATTCGGTTGATTCTCTACATAGAGCTGGACTGGGTAGAAGGAGATAGGGTGACCTGACGTACCCCCCATGCGGATACCGAGAGAATCGTTGTGCAATATCTCAAAGGTCAGTTGTTTGTTGGCCTGATCCAATAAATAGAGCGTACCCGCATCGGCATGCGTGATCTTCTTGGCCGCATCCAAGATGCTTTCCAACAAACGATTGATGTCGCGCTCGCTAGATAGAGAAGCGCCAATGGCATTCAACTCGCTCAAGCGCTCAAGCAACCGTTCCAACGTGGCTGGTTGTTGCGGATCTCCGTCTCGATCTCTGGACATCTGCATAAGGCAGGTATGCTACTTGATGCAGACCGCGCGAATCTGATGCATGTCAGTGATGCCAGTCAGAACCTTCTCCATACCGTCTTGCTTCAAAGTGCGCATCCCCTCTTCCAAGGCAATGGCAAAAAGCTCGGCCACGCGCGCATGCTCTTGAATGGCCTTCTTCATCGGATCGGTGCCTATAAGCAGCTCATGCAAGCCGACGCGTCCGCGATAGCCTGTGCCTGAACATTTCTCGCAACCGACTTTTTCGTAAAGAGTGATCTGCCCTTTGTCGTCGCCAAATAATTTGACCCATTCTGCATAGAGATTCTTGTAGGCAGCGTTGGTGTCTTTCTTCCATGTCTCAGTACCCATCAACTCACCTGCATATTCAGTGAGCAATGACTTGATCTCTTCCTGTGTCGCGACGTGTGCCTTCTTGCAATCTTTGCACAGGCGTTTTGCCAAACGTTGCGCCAAGATACCAAGCAAAGCATCCGCAAAGTTGAAAGGATCCATCCCCATGTCCAACAGACGGTTGATCGACTCCGGTGCACTATTGGTGTGCAAAGTAGCGAACACCAAGTGGCCGGTGAGGGACGCTTCGATACCGATGGATACGGTTTCCTTGTCGCGCATCTCACCCACCATGATCACATCGGGGTCGGCACGCAAGAACGCGCGCATGATGGTGGCGAAGTCGAGACCTGCTTTCTTGTTGATCTGTACCTGGCGCAATCCCTTCTGCGTGATTTCGACAGGATCTTCTGCCGTCCATATCTTGGTATCTGGCGTATTGATGTGTTTCAAGATGGAGTGCAACGTAGTCGTCTTACCAGAACCGGTCGGGCCGCACACAAAGAACAATCCGTAGGGCTTGCTTACTGTTTTTTTCACCAGCTCCAAATTGCGCACAGAGAATCCCATGTTGTCCAAGGGGATCGGGTCACCTGATGCCAAGATACGCATCACCACGTCTTCCACCCCTCCCTGAGACGGGATGGTCGCGACACGTAGCTCGATGTCCAACGGGCCGTATTTCTTGAATTTGATCTTGCCGTCTTGCGGTTTGCGCTTCTCTGAGATGTCTAGGTCACACATGATCTTCAGACGCGTGACGAGTGCATTACGGTAAGTCGAAGGCACCTCGATATAGCTCAGCAGCGAACCATCCTTACGTAGGCGGATACCTGTCTTACCTTTGCCCGGCATCGGCTCGATATGAATATCGGATGCCCCCATCTTGTAGGCATCCACGATGATCTTGTTCACTAACTTGACCAGCTCGTTATCCGCCGCCGCACTCACATCATCTTGATTTGCAGAACCCACATCCTCTTCGTCACCACCCAACGAAGTCAGCAGGTCATCCATCGAGCCTAGGTCTTCGAAATTGCCTGTCACATCGCCGCCACTCGAAGCGGTGCTACCGCCACCGTAGAACAGGTCAAGCGTAGCTTTGAACTCGCGCAAGGTACAAACTTTGTAGATCAGGCGATTCTTCGGAAATATGTTGTTGACGACACGCGATGCTTGAATACGCTCTGGGTCGGTGGTCAGGATGACGACCCCTTCTGGCGTATCGTCAATGGGTACCCAATGACTGCTTTCAACATACTCGCGCCGCAAGTTCCGTAACAGTTCAGATGGCTTGATGCGATCAGTCTTGTGTGGCTCGTATGGCACGCCAAAGAAACTGGAGAGTGCCTTGCCGAGTGCTTCCGTCTTGACTTGGAACTCATCCAGCAACACGTCTTCGATATCGACACCTTTGCGGCGCGCCGTTCGCGTGGCTAGTTCGAACTCAGCCGCAGACATCACCGCATCGGAAACCAGATAGTCGTATTTGGTCTTGACCGCTCCTGCTTGTTGCTGACGTTGCCTTAAAGCCACGGCCAAGGTCTGTGCCAGCTCGCTCACCCCTTCTTCGACCATCTGGGGGAATGGCATGCCCGCCTTGTTGTTGATGACTTGCATGACACCAACCAAGTCACCATTCTCTTCCATGATCGGCGCAACCAACATCTGCTTGGTCCGATAACCCGTTCTCTTATCCACATCTTGCAGGAAACGCAATGTCGTACTATGAACCGCGAGTTCTTGCTCGTCGTAGACATCTTTCAGGTTCAGCAACTTCTTATTGAAGGCGGCGTAGCCTGCGATACTCTGCTCTGCGATAGGGAGCTTCAGGTCTTTGAACGAATTCAAACCTGTTTTCACTTTGGAGATGAGGGAAGCTTTGTCGTCTCCAACGACGTAAATAGTCAAACGATCCGCATTGAACAACAGGCAGATGTCTTTGCTGACATCGAGCATGATCTCGTCGATATTGCTGGTGGCATGTATCTTATTAGTGACATGGTTGAGGTTCTTGGTGAACTCCAATCTGATGGTCATCTCGCCTGCGCTACCCTGTACCGGACTATTCATGTTTTCCCCTACAATCACTGTTGCTGCGCCTTAGGCACAGACCATAAACCATTTTCTAATACATACACATCATATCCCGCTTGCGCCAAGATGAACGCCGCTGCCGCGCTACGCCGACCGCTCTGGCAGTAAGCGATGTAAGACGTTGCCTTGTTCAACACCCCGATCGCATTACGAACATCATTCAGTGGCACATTGATCGCACCAGCCAATTTGTCATAACGATATTCAGGCGGATGTCGCACGTCCAGCCAGATCGCTCCTTGAGTGACCTTCTGCTTGGCTTCGGCAAAACTGATACGGTGCAACAAAGGCTCTTTCATCAACTCCAAGAAGTCTTGTTTCTTCAAACGGAGCAGCACGCCATTACTCTTCATAATCACAGTAGCGTTACGCTTTGTGTCTGAGATCAAAGCTTCTTCACCAAACACATCACCCGCCTTCAATTCAGCCAATACGAGATGGGCTCCGCCCACTAAGCGTGTCACTTGTGCACGGCCACTTTCGATCAGGTAGTAGTAATCGCCTTCCTCTCCCTCACGGATGATGGCCTCCTTCTCCCATACTCCGATGGCTTCAACTCGGCTGAGTAATTTGCCAATATTTGCGGGAGGTAGATGAGCGAACGGACCATGATTCAGATTCTCCGCACTGAACATGCCAGAGTTCAACAATCTGCGAACAGCAGCTTCAGACCCCTCTTTATCCGCAGGTAATTTTGCATCCTCGTGATGACCGAACTGATCCCATGTCACCATCCGATCAAGCAGATCATCGTCCACTCTCAACAACTGCGCCCTACTCAATGCCTTAGCAGTGAGGATATCGGGCTGACGCTTTCCGATGGGATGACGCGCCCATTCTGAATCTGCACGAATAACGACTTTGTTGCCGTCGGCATACACCAACTCCATCTCTCCACGGATCAAATAGACAGACTGCCCAATCAAAGGGTGTGCGGCGAACGGGTCTTGCCCCATATTGACGGTCTCGACATTGCAATAATCCAGCAATTCTCTAAGGCGAGCAGGGCTGAAGCTAGAGATGGGCTCTAGCGCTGCAAGCACTCTGATGTCGATCATTTCATTCAAGGAAGTCATCTGTTCAAAATTCAAATTCTTGTCCGTTTTGCAATACCTTGGGGGTGAACTTCGTCACCCGTTCTGCAACTTGTTTCATCGTCAACTCCACTTCGCCCGGTTTCAGATGCGTGATGAATATCTCGGGTTGCGATTCTAGTTTGGACAACTCTTCTGCCAACAAGCTAGGGCAAAGATGTTTGGAGAGGATCGCCAATTCTTTCTCCGCATCAGAAAAAGCCGTCTCAATGATCAGATATCTCAGGTTCTGAATGCGATTGACCTCATGCCAGAACGCGTCACACGTCGTCGTATCTCCACTGAACACCAAACTAGCAACACCGCTATCGACCTTGAATCCGACAGCTGGGACCACATGATTGACAGGCAACGCGGTAAGACTGCGCCCCCCAACCACAACAGCTTCTCCCAGCTTTATCTCTTCGTAACGCATCACGGGTTGATGCATGTTGGGAATGGACGAGAAGTCAGGCCATATCTCCCAATTGAATATATGCTGTTTCAAGATAGTGATGGTCTCGGCAGTCGCATGGATAAGTAGCGGCTTTTCACGCATGAATCCGACGCTATCGACAAGCAACGGCAGGCACGCAATATGATCGAGATGAGAATGTGTGATGAAGATGTGGTCGATCATGCTCATTTCAGCCAAACTCAAATCACTCAGCCCCGTCCCCGCATCGATCAAAACATCATGGTCGAGCAAAAGCGAGGTCGTGCGGAAATTACCGCCGATCCCACCACTGCACCCAAGCACTCTTAGCTTCATCGACATTCGACTCACTTAGTCTTAAAAGTGAACACGCCATCCCAATCCTCACCGGGCGGTTCTTTACGGAAATAAGCCACGCGCTCCGCATACACTTGATACAACTTCGATTTTGGCGACATATTGCGTAGACTCAACAACTGTAACTCAGCTTTATCCCAATCTTGCTTGCGATATAGACGCAAGGTCTGATGGAACAGCTTGATCTCTTCCTGCACATCCTTGCCGACTTCTTCTTGCAAACCGACGGGCTCGAAGATGGCGACCGGCAGTGCCTTGCCTTTCACTCTCACGAGATCGATTTCTCGATAAACGAATTCGGGAGCTTGCTCCTTGGTATGCTCTCCCACTAGAACTCCAGCCCCGTATTCTTTGGTGATGCCCTCCAAACGCGAAGCGAGATTCACTGCATCGCCCATCACCGTATAAGCCACACGCACTTCAGAACCCATGTTACCCACGCTGACGCGCCCCGTGTTGATACCAACACCAATTTGTATCTCGGGCCAACCACGCTCTTTGAAGTGTGGTTGCAATCTCGCCAATTCCATTTGCATCTCGATCCCCGCAAGTACCGCATTGTGCGCATGCTCCGGCAACGGATTTGGTGCCCCCCAGAACGCCATGATGCAGTCACCCATATATTTGTCCACCTTGCCGTGGTGCTTAGAGATGATGCGCGACAAAGGTGTCAGGAACTCGTTCATCAACTGACTCAGTTCCTTAGGGTCTAGCCCCTCTGAGATCGTGGTGAAACCTCGCACATCAGAGAACAAGATGGTCATCTCGCGGCTCTCACCTTCCATCGACACCACTTGCTCGGGATGCTTGCTCATCTCATCCACCAGTTCAGTAGGCACGTATTTTCCGAACAAATGCGTGATCTGACGTTTGGAGCGAGACTCCACGAAGTAGCCGAACGACATGTTGAGGGCGAATAACCCCAAGATCATCAATATGCCTCCAGCCAACGGAAGTGCGATATCGCCGTATTCCCACATATATCGATTCAGCACGACGTCACCCGTCATCGTACCCAAAGTAACCAACATGCCGCGCACCGGACTCAACAAAGGCAGAACCACGCTCAATGCGATACCGATGAGCATCAACAGCACAACGTTAGCTCCCAACACATAAGGCGGACTTTGTTTGACGTCTTGATTCAGGATGCCGCTGATCATATTGGCATGCACCTCGACCCCGGGGTAAACCTCGCCTACAGGCGTGCTTCGCATATCCATCAATCCAGGTGCAGAAGTACCGACCAGAACAATTTTGTTCTGCAAACTTTCTAAAGGTGCCTCGCCACGCAACACAGAAGTTGCAGAGATGTATTGAAAAATACCTCTGCCCCCACGGAACGGAACCAACGCGCTGACCTGAGAGTCAACGGGAATGATCATGTCCCCTTGTGCCGATTCCAACGACAGCCATTCCAATCCCCCGTAATCCTTACTCTGACCAGACGCGAATCCTGGCACCAACTTGGGATTACCCAACACCGTGCGCACCATCGCCAAAGATAATGATTCGTAATATGCGCCTTCATGCTCGACGATCATCGGGATGCGGCGAACCACACCATCAAAGTCGACCACTGGATTGAAATGACCTGCTGTTGCAGCACTCGACTGCAATTCAGCCAAATTCGCACCATAACTATCCCACCCCAGAAACTCTATAGGGCGACCTTTAAATGCGCCTGCTGCAAAGACGGGGGGCGGCAATGCGCCAGACTTACTTGAAGATAAGCCCTTCTCACTATTGCTGAAGTAATATCCCAGCACGACATTCCGCTGCTTGAGCTTGTCCGCAAACAGGACATCGTACTCAAGCACAGGTTTGATTTGAGCCAGAACCGATTGGAATTGCGCGACATCCTTGAACTGCTTACGTCCCAATTCCTGCAAGACGTTGAGACCTGAACTGGTGTCTTTTTCTGCGAACACTACGTCGAAACCGACAGCAGCAACTTTATAGCGATCAAAAAGCTCATCAATCAGGGCAGCCATCTTGTCCCTACCCCATGGCCACCTTCCCTCTTGCTTCAAACTCTTTTCATCGATATCAAGAATGACGATGCGATCATCTGACGTGTTCGGCAGCGTCATCCGCATTCGATAATCGTACAGCTTCGCATCCGTGAATTGAACGAAACCAAGTCGGTAGAATTTAGCTGCATCGCCCAAGAAGACGAGCATGACTAGCAACCCCAAGCCGACGAGCAGTGCATGCTTTTTCATGTACCGCCCTTTTTGCTAGCAGAAACAAGCGCCTGCCTAGAGATCACTTTAGGCTCCTAGATCAGGTCTTAAAATAAAACTCCATCTTGACCCCTGCCAGTTCGATGATGTCATGGTCATTCAACTGATGAGGTTGTTCGCCTACTGAAGCCCCGTTCACCATCGGAAAAGTCGCCCCTTCAACATGCGTGATGAAGTATCCATGCGGACGGCGCGCCAGAACCGCGACTTGCACACCAGGCTTCCCTAATGTCGTCAGGTTCTTGCTGAGTTCCAACTCTCTGCCCAAGTTAGGGCCATTCAATATCTGGATGACAGCGACACGAGCCGTCCCTGCGGCTGCCTGAGTTGGCGCTGGAGCCACGTCCACTTTGGGCGCAGTCGCATTGAACTGTGTGGTGGATTCATGCTTTGGCGCAGCAGCACTAGCATCTACTTGCGTCTGATTGAATCCATCTTCCGGCTTTGCTTGTTTTACTGGCGCACGCAACACCATGGTCTTTTCAAAATCAGCGGAAGAAGTCTGCGTTGGTTGGTCATTTAAATATTTGAGTTTGTACTTACCAATCTCGATGACATCGTTGTTCTGTAAGAAATGTTTCTGCGTCGGCGCTCCATTGACCACAGAACCATTGGTACTACCCAGATCCTCGAAGAAGGAATCGTTCAGTATGGTGATGACCGCAGCGTGTTCGCTGCTCACTGCCAGATTGTCGATAGCAATATCGTTGTGCGGCTTGCGACCGATGGTGGTGCGCTCTTTGGTGAGCGGGTAATCCTTGATCACCACACCATCCATACTGAGTATCAATTTTGCCGTCATATCGTTCCCCTAATCACTTTCAACCAGATTAATTCTTAAACCAAGACTTCAGTTTCGCCCACAAACCTCGCGGGGTCGCATAACTGTCCTTCACTTTTACCAGTATGACAGACACGTTGTCACGCCCGCCATTGTCGTTCGCCTGTTCGATGAGTTGTGTCGCCGCCAGCGGCAAATTACCCTGCAACATCTGCAAGGTCGCACCGATATCCTCATCTTCGACCATGTCGTTCAATCCATCAGAACAGAATAGATAGATATCACCCACTTCGACATCATACAAATGCACTTCAGGCACTACGTCAGCCTCGATACCGACCGCTCGTGTGACCAGATTCTTGTTCTTGGACAACTTCGCCAATTCTTTGCTGATGATCCCGCTGTCGATCTGCTCCTGCAACAAGGAATGGTCTCGCGTGACCGTCTCGAACACTTCACCACGCAAACGGTACATGCGGGAATCACCCACATGGGCGACTGCGACTCGGTCGTCATAGAACAGGCCTGTGACGATAGTGGTTCCCATCCCCGCATACTGAGGCTGACTTTGCGCCGCATTGAAGATGGAAAGATTGGCTTTCTTCACGTTGTCACGTAACACCGCCACACCCACCTCATCACCGGATTCTTCGTCCTTCTGCTCCGGACCGATCTGCTCCAAACGATGTCGGACTTCGCTGGCAAGCACTGAGACGGCTATCCCGCTAGCGACTTCACCTGCGTTGTAACCACCCATGCCGTCTGCCAAGACGACCAGTCCGTGCGAGACATCAAAGGTCACGCTATCCTCATTGTGAGAACGAACCATACCTGGATTGGTTTGGCTTACGATCTCAAGCGCCTCATTTACGTTCACGTCCGACCTCGCGCTCTATGGTTCATTGCAGACTTGCCGCACATTGACGGATCGCGTCCGCCATCGCAGCACCACTTTCAAAACGGTCTTCTACTTTTTTTGCCAACGCCTTGTTGATGACACTAACGACACATGGAGGCACGTTCGGATTGATCTTTAGAATGTCCGTATGTGGTTCGTTGGCGATCTTGAACATCAATTGCGCCATGGAATCACCCTCGAAGGGAAGCTTACCACACACCAATTGATACAGACTCACACCCAAGGAGAACAGGTCGGAATGCCCCTCGATCTTGGCGCCCGACAATTGCTCGGGCGACATGAATGATGGCGTACCG
>JBGSWB010000118.1:0-3559 GCA_041752675.1 Sideroxydans sp.
TTGAAAGCCGATGAGATCATTCGTCAGACAGAAGACTGGATCGAAGGCGAGATGACCAAGTTGGGTTGATGTTCAGTTCTTTACGCAAATCTGCAGTGCCTATCACAGTCGAGCAACGTACACTTCAGTTGCTCGACAAACAAATCCCCTACACCTTGAAACGCAGCAAGCGCCGCACTATCGGCTTGCGCATCGATGATCGCGGCTTGACGGTCAGCGCGCCCTTGCGTGCCTCTGAGAAATGGCTCCATAGCGTGCTGTTAGAGAAAGCCGATTGGGTCGTTGAGAAGTTGGATGGCTGGCAGTCAAAGAAAGCTCCCGAGATCGAATGGCGTGATGGCGCGAGTATCCCCTTCCGAGCTGAGACGTTCGTCTTGCAACTCACACCCAAGGTGCGCGGGGCTATACCGAGATTACGGGAGGACTTTTTGCTCGTTCCGGTGGGTGGAGATGCGGACGCTGCACGTATCGAAAAAGCGGTGACTGCGTGGTATCGAATCGAGGCGCTTCGAGTATTTGAGGAGTGTGTGGATCACTTTGCCCCGCTGATGAGCGTGTCGCCCAGTGCGGTCAAACTATCCTCGGCGCGCACCCAGTGGGGTAGCTGTACAGCAAGAGGCGTGGTGCGGCTCAATTGGCAGTTGGTGAAGATGCCTTTGCACCTCATCGATTACGTGGTGGTGCACGAGTTGGCGCATCTGGTCGAGATGAACCACTCGGCTGCGTTCTGGCGTGTGGTGGAAAATGCCTGTCCTGACTACAAGCGATGCCGCAAAGAACTACATTCTTACGGCATCGCTGAATAGATGCGATGCAGGGGATCTCTAGAAATGGAGATTCGAGCCTTGCTCTGAGAATAGCGCCGTCAACTTGGTGAACAGTTCACTGTCGTCGCGCTGACTCAACCAACCTTCCTCACGGAAGGCAAAATGGAACCCCCCCGACTTGGCGGCTAGCCATATCTCTTGATTCGGCGCATGGCGGTTCACGATAATCTTGTTGCCATTCTCAAATTCGATCTCCATCACTACGCCGTTGCTGTCGTAGTCGATATCCTGGCCGCTCGAGTCGATCACGCGTTCGATATGTGCGAATGCCTTGTCGGCGAGTTGGTTGAATTCATTCTCGTTCATATTTAGATCCTTTATCGCCGTCCGATCAGCATCATGCTGTCGTTTTGACTCACTTGAAAGTTGCGTAATACGTTGGCGCCGAGCAGGTTGATCTCCATATTCGGCATCACGGCGACAGTGATGTTCTGCACCGTGAAGTTACCGAGAGTCATGCTCGGCACTAAAGCGATGCAACCTGTTGCCGTCCCATTCGCAGTTTGGAACTGTACCTCTTTGCAATTGTGGATGCCGGCTTGACGTGCGAGGTCGCTGGATATGGAGGTGACTGAAGCGCCGGTATCCACCATGAAGGTGACGGGCACGTTCGCAATCGAACCTGGGATGTAGAAATGCCCGTTCGCTTGGCGTTGCACTTCCATAGTGCCGTCGCCTGAGAAAGTCGGCAGTGGGGGCGGTGCTTCGGTGGTGATCGTTTTTACGAACAGTTGGAAATCCTCCATATCAGCCCCTGATGATTGCATCGCGAGTTGCATAGGTTTATCCATCTGCACCGTCAGCGACTTGTCGAATTTCATCAGATGTCCGTCGGAGAATCCGCTGCGCGGATCACACCATGTGTTGCCCGCGCTGAATAACATGTCGTATTGACCTGCAGGGAGGTGAAGGGAGGTCGTCTGTCTGGCGTGGACCAAGACGGATAAGGAGGGGATGACCGTCTTTGGTTCAGCAAGGATCAACAATAGCGGGTAGGCGTGATCGTTCTTCAGTGTGACCTCGGCATCGTTCGGTCCGTCGATCCGCAGCCCGCTCGAGAAGATGTTGATGCTGCCGTTCGCGGGCAGGGACGATTCACATTTTTGGGGACTGCCTGTTGATCCGGCTGCCATGTATTGGATGTTCGCAGAGCCCTTGCTTGGATTCGTGCTTTGCGGTTGGTTAGTGCGCTGAGCCAGCCAAAATCCGATCAGTACGGCAAGGGTGATAATGAGTAGGTTGCGTAGGCTATGACTTTTAGTAGTCGCTGCATCCGTGCTGGGGGCTGCCTCTGTAAATTGTTTGTATGAGTTAACGTTGGCTGGGACGCTGGCGATGGTCTGTTCGATGAGGGTGGAAAGTCTTTGCAGGAACTCGCTTTGGTCGTGCGCACGCCATATGCCGCTCTTGAGTTCGAACTCCGTACCGCCCGCGCGCGAAGCAAGCCAAACCTTGTTCGAGTGAGTATCCAGATTGATGACGATGCGCTGTCCATCGGCAAATCCTAAACGCAGCGCATTGCCATTTCGCTCTGTGCTGATATCCGCGCCACGCTCACGCACCGTAGCTTCGATGCGTTCGAATAAGGTGCTAGCTAGGTCGGGGTGAGTGTTTTCCGTCATATAATCCGCAGCGCTAAAACTTCAAGAAAGAGTGTGAGACATGCGTACCGTCTGCATTATGTTGCTGTTGCTTGTCGCCTTGCAAGGATGTGGGCGCAAAGGCCCATTGTTCTTGCCGTCGCCATCTGCCGATAACCATCCATCAGTCCAAATAGAACGAGCTTAATAGATATATGACCCCCTATTTCAAATATCAGCAAGACCAACTGTGCGTCGAAGAGATCCCGCTGAACGCCATCGCCGAACGTTTTGGTACGCCCTGCTACGTCTATTCGCGCACAGCTCTGACCGACGGCTATCGACAGTTCGCGGAAGCGTTCAAGAGTCGTGAGCATCTCATCTGCTACGCAGTGAAAGCCAATTCGAACCTAGCTATCCTTAACCTGTTCGCCAAACTCGGTGCGGGTTTCGATATCGTTTCCGGTGGAGAACTGCAGCGTGTGTTGGCGGCGGGTGGCTCGGCTAGCAAAGTAGTGTTCTCGGGCGTAGGGAAGTCCGAGGCGGAGATGAGGGCTGCATTGGAAATGGGGATACTTTGCTTCAACGTCGAATCCGCACCAGAGCTCGATAGGCTCAATGCAGTGGCGGGAAGCATGGGCAAGATCGCGCCGATCAGTTTGCGTGTGAATCCAGACGTGGATGCCAAGACCCATCCCTACATCTCCACGGGACTCAAGCAGAATAAATTCGGTGTGGCTTATACCGAAGCCTTGGCTATCTATCGTAAAGCTGCGCGTATGCCACACACCAAGATCACGGGCATGGATTGCCATATCGGATCGCAGCTCACTGAGACCAGTCCGTTCATCGCAGCGGCGGAGAAGGTGTTGGCTTTGGTCGATCAATTGGTGGC
The DNA here is from genome assembly GCA_041752675.1 of Sideroxydans sp. Lineage (GTDB taxonomy): Bacteria > Pseudomonadota > Gammaproteobacteria > Burkholderiales > Gallionellaceae > Sideroxyarcus. The sequence goes on from JBGSWB010000118.1 coordinate 3,303, forward strand.
AGAAGGCATCGTCCTAGAACATCTCGATCTAGGCGGAGGCTTGGGGATCCGTTATGACGATGAGACACCGCCTAGCATCGCCGAATATGCGCAGGCGTTGCTGGCCGCGCTACATGGCCGCTCCGAGAAGATCATCGTCGAGCCTGGTCGGGTGCTGGTCGGCAATGCGGGTGTGCTGCTGACGCGTATCGAATATCTCAAACATGGCGAAGAGAAGAATTTCGCCATCGTCGATGCGGCGATGAACGATCTGATGC